>JAFNXG010000086.1 GCA_017383505.1 Clostridium sp. | reverse complement strand
TATGACTAAATATGCAATGCCTAATACAAGAGTATTTATTGATATTATTGAAAATAAAAATAATGTTGAGATAATAATGAAAAATATGGCTGCAGAAGAAATAACATTTAATGTAGATACAATAGCAGAAAGATTTATAAGGGGAGATCAATCAAGAAATACTGAAGGTTCTGGATTAGGACTTGCAATTGCAAAGAGTTTTGTTGAGCTTCAAGGTGGAACTTTTAACATCAGCGTAGATGGAGATTTATTTAAAGTAAAAATTGTATTTGTAAAATAAATTAAATTTAATAAAAATATAAATTAGAAAATTAAAATTTATCCTATAGAGTAGATAGTATAAGAAGTTTACTCTATAGGGCTTTTATATTTATAAAAGAAAGCAGTCTTAGGGGATTAGTTTTTAATATATTATAAGAAACAGATTTTATAAGTATCATGGCAGAGCTTAGAATAATAGTATTGATGTTTACAATTATATTACATATAGTAACTTATGTTACAGATATAATTTAATATTTAGTGTATAATTTAAAATAAATAAAATTATATTAAATGATATAATAGTTATTATATTATATACAAAGGAGCGAGTTTAATTATGATAAATAAAGATAATACAATTGGTGAAATATTAAAAATGAATCCAAAGGCAGCTGATATACTAAGTGAATTTGGAATGGGTTGTTTAGGATGCCCATCTGCGACAATGGAAACTTTAGAGCAAGCTTGTTACATTCATGGATTAGAATTAGAAGAAGTTTTAAATAAGTTAAATTCTTAAAAAATAACTAGAGGCAAAATGTGAGTTAGAATAGTTCAGCGGTTATTTAAATTTAGACTTAATTATATATTTTAAAAATACTTAAATGATATAAATTTATTATTTAAGTATTTTTATTTTAAATTTAAAAAAGTACTATTAATATATTATCGATATATATATTTATGATGTAGAGTTGATAATCATGCTGTAGACAATAAGAATTAAATTAGATAAAATTTATAGCTATTAGAAGAGAAATTGTATAAAGGGAGTAAAATATATGAAAACTATAGAAATAATGAATGAAGAACATAAGCACATTATGAGAATGTTAGTTGTAATTAGAAAATGTTGCTTTAGAATATTACAAGGTGAAGAAATTATATATGAAGATTTTGATAAGATAATAGATTTTATTAGAAATTATGCAGATAATCATCATCATAAAAAAGAAGAAGATATACTTTTTGTTAAGATGGTAAATTACTTAGGGGAAGCGGCAGAGAAGGCAGTCAATCAAGGTATGCTTGTAGAGCATGATTTAGGAAGATTACATGTTAAGGAATTAGTAACTGCTTTAGAAAAAGTAAAAGATGGGGAAGAAGAAGCAAGATTAGATGTTATAGCCAATGCAATTTCATATACACATTTATTACAAAGACATATAGATAAGGAAGATAGAGTTATTTATAAGTTTGCAGAGAGAAATTTAAATGAAGATATTAAAAATACTATAGATGAAGAATGTAAGTGTTATGAAGATAATAATGAAAAAACTAAGAATAAGTATTTATTAGTTTTAAAAGAATTAGAAGAGAAATATTTAATATAAAATTATAAGAAGACTGTATTAAATCATACATAATTTAATACAGTCTTCTGTAATTTTATTAATTATTTTCTTGATTCGTAAATTTCTTTTTCTACATCTATAAATATTTTAGAAATAACTCCATAAGCTTTAGCCCAAGCATCTATAATTTCATCAGTTGCTAATTCGCCTAAAACTTCTTTAATAGCAGTTAATAAGTTTTGTCCTATTATAGGATAATGCTCTGCTGTTATTTTACGATCACAGTGAACTGCACCTATTTTTTTTACTACTGGAAGTATTGCAGTTAAATTATCTATGTTTTGAGCAGCAGCTAAAATAGCCATAGCTAATGCTTTTGGTTGTTCTCCAGATTCTTGTTTTGCCATATTAAAGTAAGCTTTAATTTCAGGGTTGTTTGTAAACATATTTTTATAGAAAGTTGTAGTTATCTCTACTCCATGCTCTTTTAAAACTGGTACTGTACTTTTTATTATATCAATAGTTTTTTGATCTAACATATAATTATCTCCTTTTAAAAAATATTAATTAATAATTATTATTTTTATATGCTATTAATATAACATATAAAAATAAAATGTGCAAGTAAAATGCACATTTTATTTTATGGTATAATTAGTTTAATTTATATGAAAGGAGTAATTATGTATGCAGCTATCAAAATTTACAGATTATGCATTTAGATCGTTAATATACTTAGCAAAAAATACAGATGAGAATGCAACCGTGGATAAATTAGCAGAAAACTTAGATATATCTATTCATCATTTGAAAAAGGTGATAAATAAACTTGCTAAGACAGAATATATAGTATCAATAAAAGGAAGAAATGGAGGACTAAAACTAGGATTACCTCCTTCAGAAATTAATTTAGGTAAAGTAATACTTATAACTGAGGGAAATTTAAGTATAGTCGAGTGTATGAGTGCATCTGGGTCATGTCCATTACTTAAAGATGAATGTAAATTGAAAGGTATTATTAATAAATCATTAAATAGTTTTTTAGAAGAAATGTCTAAATATAGTTTAAATGATATTTTATAAACAAAATTAAACCAATATTAAAATTAAATATAAATGGCAAATAAAAATCAGAAAAAATTAACTAAATTAATTTTATTTTTCTAATTAAGCATTTGCCATATTTATTTTATATATTTAAATTTATTTATGAAGCTAATTCATATTCTTGAAGTTTATTTAGAGATTTAAACTCTTTTTTAATTAATATAATTGTTATTACAACAGAGAAGAAGTCTGCAAAAGCTCCGGCAGCCCAAACACCATCTAATCCAATAAATAAAGGTAATATTAATGTAAATGGAATTAATAATATAACTTGTCTAAGTAAACTAACAAACATAGATAGTTTAGCTTTACCTATTGATTGGAAATAACTTGTTGCAACTATATTAATACCAACTATAGGCATCATTAATAAGTAGATTCTAACTCCTTTTATTGCAACAGTAGATAATTCAGGATCGTTGTTAAACATACTTATTGCAACCTCAGGGAAGAATTGAATTAATATTCCACCTACTATACAAATAATAGTTGCAGTAATAGTAGCAATTAAAAATGTTTTTTTAGCTCTATCATACTTTTTAGCGCCGTAATTAAATCCAATAATTGGTTGACATCCTTGGTTTATACCAAATATAGGCATCATAAATACCATATTTATAGATCCAATTATAGTCATAGCAGCAATTGATAAATCATTACCATAGACTTTTAATGAATTATTTGCAATAACTTGTACTAAACTATTAGCAATTTGAGTAGCAAAAGGAGCAACACCTATAGAAAAAGTCATTAGAACTAAAGATTTTTCAAGCTTAAGATTTGAAAGCTTTAATTTTAAGTTAGATTTACCTTTAGTATAGTAATAAAGAATAATAAAGAAAGAGAGTGCTTGAGAAATAGCAGTAGCAAATGCAGCCCCCTTGATTCCCATATTTAATATAAATACAAATACATAATCTAATATAACGTTTGTTATACAACCAATGATCATAGTTAATGAAGCCATTTTTGGATTTCCATCAGCTCTAACAGTACTACTTAATGAAAAAGAAAGAATATTAAATGTACAACCGAATAGTATTATAGTTATGTATTGTTTGGCATAAATTAAGGTATTATCACTAGCACCAAATATATTAAGTATTGGATTTAAGAAAATAAGAGCAATTATAGTAATAAATGCACCAAGTATTAAACTTAAAGTAATAGAATTTCCTATTAATTTTTCAGCAATATCTCTTTTACCTCTTCCAAGATTTAAAGATATATTAGCTGTTGCTCCAATGCCTATAAGCATACCGCATGCTAAAAGAATTGACATAATTGGCATAGTAATACCAACACCAGTTAATGCTAGTGATCCAACATCAGGTATACGACCTATAAACATTCTATCTACTATATTATATAGTGCATTAACTAGCATACCGATTATAGCAGGTATTGAATATTTTAATAGTAATTTTCCTATAGATTCTTCACCTAAGTGGTTTTTATTTTTCATGTTTTATATCCTCCTGTTTATTAGTAACATTTTTTGTCACTCTATTTAAAAGTTTTAAACTTTTAGATACTTCTTCAGTACTTAATTCATTAGTAAGTATATTCTCCCATTTAGTTAAAACTGAAAAAAAGTCATTTTTAATATTAAGAGCTTTAGAAGTTAGATAAATCTTATTAATTCTTTTATCATTTAAATCTTTAGAACGAGTTATAAGTTCTAATTCCTCTAATTTTTTTATTGCTTTAGCAGTAGTTCCTTTATCAATATTTACCAATTTTGATAAAGCTTCCTGACTGATTCCATCATTTTCATATAAATAAATCATAAACATGTACTGCCCACTACCAAATCCAAATTTACTAAATTCCTTCGTGAAAAAAACATTTGCTTGTCTATGAATAAGTGAAATATATTTACCTAAATATTCATTGTTAGAAATCATTTTAACAAGTCCCTTCCTAATTGTAATTGATAAGCAATGTTGAATTGACTAATATATTATACTGTTAAAATAGTTGCAAACGCAACTGAAAAAGTTGGGATTGCAACTATTATGTGTATAAAAAAATATATTATTTCCAAAGTAAAGCACTGATGGAATAAAAATGAATGATTATGAATGAAAATGAAAGTTTTTGAACGAAAATGATTGACTTATGATTTAAATAGGAGTATTATAAAAGCAAGGAAGTGATGTAAATGTTATCAGAGGAAAGGCATAAGCTTATTTTAGAAAAGTTAGAAAGAGAATCAGTAGTTTATTTAAATGATTTAGTTAAATATTTAAATACTTCAGAATCTACCATTAGAAGAGATTTAACTGCTCTTGATAAAGCAGGATTATTAAGAAAAGTTCATGGAGGAGCTACATCGCTAAAGGAAATAAGTATAAATACAACTGATGACATTGTTGAGAATAGGCAATCTTTAAATATAGATGAAAAGTTGAAAATTGCAGAGTATGCTGCATCATTAATAGAAGATAATGATTTAGTATATATAGATGCAGGGACAACTACGGAGCTTATGATTAATTTCATTAATAATACAAAAGCGATATTTGTAACTAATGGAGTTGTTCATGCAAGAAAGTTAATTAAAAACAATTGCACTACCTATATTTTAGGTGGAGAATTAAAACTTACTACTGAGGCTATAGTAGGATCTGAAACTGTAAGCAGTTTAAGAAAATATAATTTTACCAAGGGCTTTTTCGGAGTAAATGGAGTAGATATTGATAGAGGTTTTACTACACCAGATATTAAAGAGGCTATGGTAAAGGAAGAAGCATTCAATAGAAGTAAAAAAAGATTTATTTTATGTGATAAATCAAAATTTGGTGAAATAAGCTCAATAACTTTTGCTAATATTAAGGACGCTAAAATAATAACAACAAGTTTAGTGGATAATATATATAAGCATCAAACAGAAATTTTGGAGGTGGGTAATTAATGATATATACAATTACATTTAATCCAGCTTTAGATTATATTGTTAAGATGGACAAATTTAATTTAGGGCATGTTAATAGAAGTAATAACGAATTTATTTATGCTGGTGGAAAGGGAATTAATGTATCAATCGTATTAAATAATTTAGAAGTTAAAAGTAAAGCACTAGGATTTATAGCTGGTTTTACTGGAGATGAAATAGAAAGAAGAGTTAAAGAATTTGGATGTGATACAGATTTCATAAAACTAAAAGATGGTATGTCTAGAATAAATGTAAAAATAAAGGCTGATGTTGAAAGTGAAATAAATGGTGGTGGACCTGATATATCAGCAGAAGCATTAGAAGCACTTTATGAAAAGTTAGATACATTAATATCTGGAGATATATTGGTTTTAGCTGGTAGTGTTCCAAAAACAATGCCAACAGATATTTATGAAAAAATAATGGAAAGACTTCAAAATAAAAATATTAAGTTTATAGTTGACACTACTGGTGAATCCTTACTTAAGGTGTTAAAATATAATCCATTTTTAATTAAGCCAAATCATCATGAACTTGGAGAATTATTTGGAGTAAAACTTAATAGTAAAGAAGAAGTAATAGAATATGCAAAGAAGCTTAAAGATATGGGAGCACAAAATGTTATTATATCTATGGCTGGAGATGGAGCAGTATTAATAGATTCTAATGGAGATGTTATTACAAGTAATGTTCCGAAAGGAGTAGTTAAAAATTCTGTTGGAGCAGGAGATTCAATGGTTGCTGGATTTATAGCTGGATATTTAAATTCAGAAAAAGTTGAAGATGGATTTAAATTAGGTGTGGCAACAGGAAGTGCTTCTGCATTTTCAGAAGGATTAGCTACAAAAGAGTATGTTTATCAATTATTAAAAGAAATTAGATAAAAAACTAGGAGGGAAAAACTTTGAAAATCACAGATTTACTAAAGAAAAGTGGTATAGCACTTAACCCAAGTGTTAATACAAAAGAAGAAGCCATTAATAAATTAGTTGATTTAATGGATTCAACAGGAAGATTAAATGATAAAAATGAATATAAAGATGCAGTTTTAGCAAGAGAAAGTTTAAGTACTACTGGAATTGGAGATAATATAGCAATTCCTCATGCAAAGACTACAGCTGTTAAAGAACCAGGTCTTAGTGCTATGGTACTTACAAAGGGAATAGATTATGATTCATTAGATGGTGAACCAGCTAAGTTATTCTTTATGATCGCAGCTCCAGAAGGAGAAAATAATGTTCATTTAGATGTATTAGCAAGACTTTCAATGATGTTAATGGATCCTGATTTTAAGAATCAATTAATAAATGCAAAAAGCGTTGATGAGTTCTTAGCACTTATCGATTCTAAAGAAGATGATAAGGTAAAAGCTGAAAATGCAAAAGAAGAAGCTCAAAAATCTAAAAACAATGGATATAGAGTATTAGCAGTAACAGCATGTCCTACAGGTATAGCTCATACGTTTATGGCAGCTGAAGCTTTAGAAAATAAAGCTAAAGATATGGGAATTACAATAAAAGTTGAAACTAATGGTTCAGGAGGAGCTAAAAATGTTTTAACTGCTGAAGAAATAGCTAATGCTGAATGTATAATAGTTGCAGCTGATAAAAAAGTTGAAATGGCTAGATTTGAAGGTAAAAGAGTTATTCAAACTAAAGTTGCAAATGGAATTCATAAAACAGAAGAGTTATTAAATAAAGCAACTAATGGAAGTGCTTCAGTTTACCATCATGCAGGAGGAAGTGATAGTGAAAGTTCTTCAGATGATGAAAAAGAGAGCATAGGAAGACAAATTTACAAACACTTAATGAATGGTGTATCTCATATGTTACCATTTGTAATTGGTGGAGGTATATTAATAGCCTTAGCATTCTTATTAGATGACTATAGCATTAATCCAGCTAACTTTGGTAAAAACACTCCAATAGCAGCTTTAATTAAAACTATAGGTGAGACTGCATTTGGATTTATGTTACCTGTATTAGCAGGATATATTTCTATGAGTATTGCAGATAGACCTGGTCTTGCAGTTGGTTTTGTTGGTGGTATGTTAGCTAATTTAGGAACAACTTATGCAAGTGCATTTGATCCTTCAGTATCAGTAATTAGTGGTGGATTCTTAGGTGCATTATTTGCTGGGTTCTTAGGTGGTTACTTAGTATTAGGATTAAAGAAGATATTTGATAAATTACCTCAATCATTAGAAGGTTTAAAACCAACATTATTATATCCTTTCTTTGGTATTGGATTAATTGGATTAATAATGATATTTGTAAATCCATTCTTTGGTGGAATAAACGAAGCAATTACACATTTCCTTAACTCAATGGGTAGCACAAGTAGAGTGTTATTAGGAATAGTAGTTGCTGGTATGATGGCAATCGATATGGGTGGTCCTTTCAATAAGGCAGCATACGTATTTGGTACAGCATCACTTGCTACAGGAAACTTTGAAGTAATGGCAGCTGTTATGGCTGGTGGTATGGTTCCACCTCTTGCAATAGCTTTAGCATCAACATTCTTCAAGAATAAGTTTACTAAGAGAGAAAGACAATCAGCTCTTACAAACTACATTATGGGATTCTCATTCATAACAGAGGGGGCAATTCCATTTGCAGCAGCTGATCCATTAAGAGTTATACCTTCATGCGTACTTGGTTCTGCAACAGCAGGAGCACTTACAATGTTATTTGGATGCCAATTAAGAGCTCCACATGGTGGAATATTCGTATTACCTGTAATAGGAAATCCTCTTGGATTCTTAGGAGCAGTAATTGCTGGTGCAGTAGTTGGAATGGCTATGTTAGCATTATTAAAGAAAAAAGTATCAGAATAATTTAATATAAAATTTAGAAATAAAGTGTCAAAATTATTTAAATTTTGGCACTTTATTTATTTTCTAAAATCACATACATTTTTTAATTTTACATAATACTAATATCATACAAATGATTAATTTCATAGCAGGAGGAGTGTTATGGGAAATAATAAAAAAATAAATAAAAGTATAGTAACATCAGAGGCATTTCCAGGAATATTACTATTAGCAACAACAATATTAGCTTTAATTTTAGCAAATAGTCCTCTAGATAAGTATTATAATTATATATTATTTGACTTAAAGTTTGGAGAAGAATTTAATTTACATCTAATAATTAATGATTTTCTAATGGCAATATTTTTCTTAGTAGTAGGGTGTGAAATTAAAAGAGAACTAGTTTATGGTAAGTTATCAAGTTTTAAGCAAGCTTCTTTTCCAGTAATAGCTGCAATTGGTGGAATGGTAGCACCAGCATTAATATTTACTTTATTTAATCATCATAGTGCATTTGAAATAGGAGCAGGAATACCACTATCAACAGATATAGCCTTTGCTATAGGGATATTTTGTATACTAGAAAGTAGATTAAATGCTTCTTTAAAGCTGTTTTTGCTTACATTAGCTGTAGTTGATGATTTGCTTTCAATAGTTGTAATTGGTGTATTTTATTCATCAGATATAAAAGTTTTAGGAATAATAGTATCATTAATAATATTAGTAGCGCTATTTTGTTTGAGATTTATAAATAAAAGAAATAAATTATATCCATATTTGATATTAGGATTCTTATTATGGATAGCGATATTTTATAGTGGAATTCACGCTACATTAAGTGGTGTATTATTAGCTTTTTGTATACCAGTGTTAGATGATAAAAATAGAGCTAAAGATCTAAGTTATAAAATTCAACATAAGCTAGAGCCATTCTCTAATTATGTAATTCTTCCTTTATTCGCTTTTTCTAATACAGGAATTAATATAGGGGGAAGTTTAAATTTATCTAAAGATTATCCTTTAATGTTAGGAATAATATTAGGATTAGTTATTGGAAAACCATTAGGTATAATGACATTTGGATATTTAGCTAGTTTAATAGGAATAACTAAGAAGTCTCAAGATACAACCTGGTATGATGTTTTAGAAGTATCCATTTTAGCAGGAATAGGATTTACAATGTCACTATTTGTATCAGAAATAGCTTTTACTGGCGAAGAGGTAGAACTTAGTGTTTCAAAGATATCGGTATTATTAGCAGCGGTAATTTCTATCATACTTGCAACTATTATGACATCCATAGGTGAAAGAATACCTAAAAAAAATAAAAGTTAACAGTTTATGTGTGTATTTTAAATATAAATGAAATACACACATATTTTTTTTATTTCATATAATACTTATGACAAAAATATCTAGGAAGTGCGTTAAAACGAGTATAATAAGTAAAGCGCTGTATTGTACTATGATTTTAGCTGGGGGATCAGTAGAAAAAATATTTAATAAGTATACAGCAAATTCAAAGAAAGTTAATAGTGAAGTTTTATTTAAAATATTAAATAGAAGTAAAAATTGTGAGTATGGAAAGAAATATAATTTTAATGATATAAAATCAATAGAAGAGTTTAAACAGAAAGTTCCTATTACTGATTATTCATCTTATGATAAGTATATAGAAGAAATGTTAAAGGGTGAAAAGAATATTTTGGTAAGTGAGGAAATTGAGTATTTTGGCCATACTTCAGGTACTACAGGTAAACAAAAATTAATTCCAGTGACAAAAAAATCAAGACAAGTTGGAAGTAAGTATATGGCATTGTTACTTGAAAGATTTGCTTATAATAATTTTAAGGATAAATGGTACTATGGAAGGGGGTTAATGGTAGCAGATACTGTAACTACAACCTATTCTGAAGGTGGAATACCAATATGTTCAGCAACATCTGGTGGAATGGATGCAATAAAATCTATATTACCTAAACTATATACTTCACCTTATGAAGTTATGAAGATAAAGGACAAAAATGCTGCGTTATACTTGCATTTATTATTTGGTCTTGAAGATAGAAATTTATTTTATATAAGTGGTGTGTTTATATCCAATATTTTAGATTTATTAAGAGTTTTAGAAGAAAAGAATAAACTTCTTGTAAGAGATATTAGAAGAGGTTCTATTGATAGAAATTTAGAGATAGATGAAGATACAAGAAAAATATTAAATCAATATTTAAAGCCGAATGCTGGACGAGCAGATGAGTTAGAAAATGAGTTTTCTAAAGGTTTTAAGGGAATATGTACAAGAATATGGCCTAAGTTAACTTATATTGCGGCAGTAACTGGGGCAAATTTTTCTATATATGATGATAAGGTTAATTATTATACAGATTCATTACCTATTTATTCACCAGCATATGCAGCAACTGAAGCTATGATAGGAATGAATCCATATGCAAATAGAATTAGGTATGTAATAATTCCTGATACTGTATTTTATGAATTTATTCTAGTAGAAGAAAGTGATAAAAAAAGTCCCAAAACCTATTGTATAGATGAATTAAAAATAGGTGAAAGTTATGAGGTTATAGTTACAAATTATGCTGGTTTCTATAGATATAGATTAGGAGATGTAATTAAGGTAGTAGATTATTATAATAAGTCTCCAGAAATAGAGTTTTTATATAGAAAAAATCAGGTTTTAAATATGTATGCTGAAAAAACTACAGAAGAGCATTTAAAAGTAGCAATAAGTAATACTATGAGTAAGCTTGATTTATCTTTAGTTGATTATACAACATTAGAGGATAATTCAATAACACCAGGAAGATATATTTTTTATTTTGAGTTTAATAATGAGTTACCTAAGAGTAGGTTAAAATTATTGGAAAAGACTCTTGATTTAGAATTGCAGAAGGCTAATTTAGCTTATGGAAGATTTAGAAAGAGTAATAAGTTAGCATGTA
>JAFNXG010000085.1 GCA_017383505.1 Clostridium sp. | reverse complement strand
TGGAATACCTACTCTTGCATATAATAATCTTAAATAATCATATATTTCTGTAATTGTACCAACTGTTGATCTTGGATTTTTGCTTGTAGTTTTTTGGTCTATAGATATTGAAGGCGATAACCCTTCAATATAATCTACATCTGGTTTATCCATTTGTCCTAAAAACTGCCTTGCATATGAGGATAAAGACTCAACATATCTTCTTTGCCCTTCTGCATACAATGTATCAAAAGCTAAAGAAGACTTCCCTGAGCCTGATAATCCTGTAAATACTACTAGCTTATCTCTAGGTATTTCTAATGATACATTCTTTAAATTATGTACTCTTGCACCTTTTACTATAATCTTATCTTTCATACTTTTATCCTCTTCTATATATTTCATTATTTATTTTTGTCAAAAATAGTATATCTTACTCTCGAACAAACATTCTTTATTTAATTTTAGATTTATTGATTTTTATTGTCAATTAGTTTTATTTTTATATAATAAAAAGTACCTTTCCTAAATAAGAAAAATACTTTTTATATTTATTTTATCTACTTTATTTATTTTAATCATTAAAATAAAATTTTATATTTTATAATTTACATTAATGATATATTCTTATTCCATATAATTTCTATTTTTAGATATCCATTATCTATTATTGAACTTATACTATGTCCTAGCTTTTCTACTATAATCCTAGTTATGTATAATCCTAATCCTGTATTTTTATCACTTCTAGAGTTATCCACAGTATAAAATCTGTCAAACAATTTATCCACATTTTCTTCTGTTACTCTTGTTGCTTTGTTGATAAACTCTGTAATTATTACATCATTTTCTTGCCTTAAAGTTATTTTTACAAAGCTTTCACCATGCTTAATCATATTTGTTATTAAATTAGAAAAAATTCTATTAATAGCACCATCATCCGATATAATATCTTTGACATTTTCATCAATTTCAATAATTGGTTCAATATTATTATTCCTAAAGTCATTATAAAATAAAGCTATATTTTCGCATAATATGCTACTTAAATTAACCTTTTTATAATTAAAGTTATATTCATTTCCTTCCATTCTAGATAAATCATAAAAACTACTAATAAGTTGTTGTAAAGACTTTGTTCTTTTTTCTACTATATCCATATATTCCTTTTTATCAGCCTCTGATGACTTTTCTGATTTTATCATTTGTAAATATCCCATTATAGATGTTAATGGTGTTCTTAAATCATGAGACATATTAGATATACTTTGCCTTATTTTCTCTTCATTTTTATTTTTTTCTGCTACAATTTTCTGCCTTGAATCAAATATTAAGTTTATACTTTCAACTAGATTCTCTATATCCTTATCTACAGATTTTGTTTTTATATTTGCATATTCATCTACATTCTCAGTAATTTGCTTATTTATTCTTCTGAATTCTCTCTTATATCCTATAATTATTGTAATTAAAAAAATAATTATTGCTATTAAACATATTACCACTATATTTCCCCTCTTCTAATCCCAATTTTTGATGATATCTCCTAATATACATTATATTCTATATATTATATATTTCCAATAATTTATAAATATAGACAAGTCACCTCTGAGGCACCCCAGAGGTAACTTGTCTATAATCTATTAAACTTTTCACTACCTATTTTATCTAATATCTTAATTGAAACAAATAATATTATTAAAAACGAAATTAACACTATACTCAAAATAATCATCATATTATTAATATTAAATATTTCAACTAATACAACTGATACCCCTATTAGTGCTAAGATTAATATCATTATTCCTAAAATAGTAATCATTACACTTGCACTTTGTTTTACTACCGTTGTTGGATTTGTCCAATCCATTTTTGGAAAATATAAATTAATTATTAACCCCACTACTGCTGATACACCTGAAAATACTATACTTATTGCTAAATTAAATATTAAATACTTAACCTCAAACTTTAAGCCTATATAAAATATAATATTTGCTACAATAGCTGCTGGAATTGTTATTATTAAATTAGTTATTATCTTTCCTTTAAATATATCCTTAGGCTCTATTGGTAAAGATTTTAATATCCATAATCTATTTCCTTCTAATGATATAGATGAATTTGTTGTGCAAGATAATCCAATAGTAAATACTAATAGCACTAATATTGCTACTGGAATAATATTTACTATGTCTGGATATCCCATTAACTCTGCTAATGTTTCTTTACTTATAAATAAAGTTGCTATTGATGCTACAACTAATAAAACCATTCCAAATGCTGTATTCATAACATAAATAGGTGTTGCAAAATATCTTCTTAGCTCTTGCATAACTAGAGCTTTTGTGATACTACTTGATTGCAATCTTTCAACCTTATAATTTGCTTTCTTATAACTTTCAGCTAACTTTCCATTTATAACCTTAAATGTTTTGCTAAATACTATAATAAATATTACAAATGGAATTATTGATATTACCATAAACTTTATCAAATCAACAATATTATAATTTACTAAAGCATCTTTTAAATACATTGCTGGTGGATATATACTAGATAATCCTTTCACTATTGAATCACTATTTTCAACAAATGCATTAATATAATTTTGCATATTCATTGAAACTATCATAATTAATAAAAAAGCTATCAAACCTAATACTGTAGTTACTATATTTTTATGCTTAAATCTTGATGATATAAATGTTATAAACATAGCTATTATTGATGCTGCTATTATAGGAAGCATTGGTATAAATAATAATCCTATTAATAGTATAATAAAGAAAACCCATGATAAACTTCCATTATAAATAAAATACACTATTGATGCTGGTACTATTATAAGTGCTGTTTCTATATAGCTTATAGA
>JAFNXG010000084.1 GCA_017383505.1 Clostridium sp. | reverse complement strand
TTTGCAATTAGCTTTAACTTTTTTTCTTTTTGGAGTTCTAATTATAATATTTGTTTCTGTTCCTATTTTACCACTTGTCATAAAATCACCTTTTTTATTATTAATGTAAAGCATATTATACTATATAAATTAGTTAGAAGTATTCAGTTAAATATTTACAAGTAGTAATAAGGATATTAGAATTTAACCATAACCTTTTAGCTATATAAATAAAAATAAAAATACCGTTAAAAGTAGTATTAAAAATACTCTTCTAACGGTATTTGTTTTTACATAAAACTAGATAATAATGAGTAGCAAATAGGTGCTAGGAAAACAGTAATTATTCCAGCAACACCAATAGATAGCGAACTCATTGCCCCTTCAGTTTCACCGATCTCTAAAGCTTTACTTGTACCAACAGCATGAGATGCAGTACCTAAAGAAACTCCTTTAGCAATTGGATTACTAATTTTTAAAACTTTAAAAATTGTAGGACCAACTACAGCTCCTATTATTCCAGATAAAACAATAGCAAGAACAGTTATAGATGAAACTCCACCTAAACTATTAGTTATTTCAATACCAATAGGAGTAGTAACACTCTTAGCCATTAAGGAAACAGTTATAGTTTTATCTAATCCCATAAATACGGCTATAGAAACAACCGATAATATACTAACCAAACTTCCAACTAGAATTCCAGTAAATATAGGTAAAAAGTTTTTCTTAAGTAAAGGTAAATTCTTATATAATGGAACAGCTAAAACTATAGTTGCTGGACCTAAGAAAATATTTATAAATTGCCCACCTTTATTATATGTATCAAAATCAATATCAAATATTGCTAAAAACCCGATTACAAGTATTGCTGCTATTAAAAGAGGGTTAAATAGTGGGAATTTTGTTTTCTTATAAATAAATAGTCCTATTTCAAAGGCTATTAAAGAAATAAATATTCCAAAAAACATGTTATTTGTAAATATATCCATTTGATTAAACCCCCTTTTTATTTATTCCATTTTCATTATTTTTGCCATTAGACTTACGTTTGCATATAAATTCTACTGTAACTGCTGTAACAGAAATAACAATTATAGTTGTTAAAATACATAAAAGTATTATTTTAAAAATGCTACCTTTAAGTGAAGCAAATGATGTCATAAGACCTACAGCAGCAGGTATAAAGAAAAATGCTAAATGATCTAAAAAGAAATTTGCCAAATTCTCAACTTTTTCAACTTTTAAAACATTAGTTGATAATAAAATGAATAATAAAATCATTCCTATTATATTCCCTGGAATAGGTAAATTAAGTCCCTTTGAAATAATCTCACCTACAAAATAAATAGAAAGAAGTAAAATAGATTCTCTAAAGAATTTCATTATTGACCCTCCTCTTAATTCTTACTAAAATACTTTAACACTAAAAAAAATTTAAGTAAATAGATATTAAAAGCTTAAATGTTGAAAAATACATTAATTAACAAAAAGCAACTTAAACTCATAATATGAATTATAGTAAAATAATTTATTTTATATAAAAAGGAGTTATATGGGTAAATTTTTTAAAAGATTTATTGCTATTGTTGGAGTAATTGCTTTAATTGGAACTACATTTGTTAGTTGTCAAAAGGAAACTACAAATAAAAATGATGAAGGCTTACAAACAATAAGACTAAATGAAGTTGTTCGATCTGTGTTCTACTCAGGTCTATATGTATCAATTAGCGAAGGTTTCTTTGAAGAAGAAGGAATAAAAATTGATTTATCTACAGGACAAGGTGCTGATAAAACAATGCAACAATTATTAAGTGGAAATGTTGATATAGGTTTTTCAGGACCAGAACAAGTAGTTTATATCTATAATCAAGGAAGAGAAGATTACCCAGTAGTATTTGGACAACTTACTCAAAAAGATGGTTCATTCTTAGTTGGAAGAGAAGCAGAAGAGGACTTTGAGTGGGCATCATTAAAAGGAAAAGAAGTAATAGGTGGAAGACCAGGTGGTATTCCAGAGATGGCATTAGAATATG
The DNA here is from genome assembly GCA_017383505.1 of Clostridium sp. Classification (GTDB taxonomy): domain Bacteria; phylum Bacillota; class Clostridia; order Clostridiales; family Clostridiaceae; genus Clostridium. Next base: position 584 of record JAFNXG010000084.1, on the reverse strand, counting down.
TATTAAAACAAAATGGATTAGATATAGCAAAAGATGTTAATATGGTTACTAATGTTGATTTTACAGCTACTTCAGGTGCATTTAAGTCAGGAACTGGTGACTATGTAGCATTATTTGAACCTACAGCAACAATGCTTGAGAAAGATGGTAATGCTAGTATAGTAGCTTCTATTGGAGAGTCAGCAGGTAATATATCATACACATGTTTTTATACAACAAAATCTTACATGGATGAAAATCCAGAATTACTACAAAAATTTACTAATGCAATATATAAAGGACAACAATGGGTTGAAGAACATACAAGTGAAGAAATTGCAAAATCAATAAGTTCTTATTTCCCAGGAACTGATTTAGACGTAATAGAAAGTGTTATTGATAATTATAAGTCTATAGATGCATATTCAGAAACTCCTATTGTTAGTGAAGATGGATTAAATAGACTTATGGATATAATACAAGATTATGATTCAACTCTTATAAAAGAAAGACCAGATTTTAATATAATTGTGAACAATGAATTTGCAAAGAAAGCAATAGAAAAATAGGTTGAATTAGTAGAGTTAAGTTAGTAATTAAGGTTA
>JAFNXG010000083.1 GCA_017383505.1 Clostridium sp. | reverse complement strand
GAAATATGGAGTTGAAGGAGCTAAAGAAAGAATATTTGCAACTACTGATAAAGAAAAAGGAGCATTAAAAGGATTAGCTGATACTATGGGTTACGAAACATTCGTAGTTCCAGATGATGTTGGTGGAAGATTCTCAGTTTTAACAGCAGTTGGATTATTACCAATAGCAGTTGCTGGAATTAACATTGATGATATGATGAAAGGTGCTGCTGATGCAAGAGAAGTATATTCTAACCCTTCATTAAAGGAAAATGAATGTTACCAATACGCAGCTATGAGAAATGCTTTATATAATAAAGGTAAAGTAATCGAAGTTTTAGTTAACTATGAACCATCATTACATTATTTCAATGAATGGTGGAAACAATTATATGGAGAATCAGAAGGAAAAGACCAAAAAGGTATATTCCCTGCAGCAGTTGACTTCTCAACAGACTTACACTCTATGGGACAATTCATTCAAGATGGTAGCAGAATAATGTTCGAAACAGTTCTTAATGTAGAAAAAGCTACTAAAGAGCTTACTATAGAAGAAGTTGAAGGAAACATCGATGGATTAAACTTCTTAGCTGGTAAAACAGTTGACTTCGTTAATAAGCAAGCCTTTAATGGAACATTATTAGCACACTGTGATGGTGGAGTTCCTAACATGATTTTAAATATCCCTGAAGTATCACCATACTACTTTGGACAATTAGTTTATTTCTTTGAAAAAGCTTGTGCAATTAGTGGATATTTATTAGGAGTAAATCCATTTGACCAACCAGGAGTTGAAGCATATAAGAAGAATATGTTTGCTTTACTTGGTAAACCAGGATTTGAAGATTTAAAAGCAGAGTTAGAAGCAAGACTTAAATAAGAATATAAATTAAATTAGGTTAGGATAAAATTATTTTAAGTAATTTAATTTTACAATAGTAAAAAAGTATTTCTTATATAAATGGTTATTTTAAATAATATTTAAATAGCTAATAAGAAATACTTTTTTTATTATTAGTAATAATATTTATAGAGATTTATTTAAGTCGCTATTTATTAAAGTATAGGAGTGATATGTTAATGAGAATTATCGTTGACGGAGATGGATGTCCAGGAATTAATATTATTGAAAAATTATCTAAAGAATATAATATAGAACTTATAATTTATTGCGATATAAATCATTTTATTACACTTAACTACGGAGAGGTTAAAATTGTAGATAGTGGTTTTCAAAGTGTAGATATGAAAGTAGTTAATGAAACTATAAAGGGGGATATTGTTGTATCTCAAGATTATGGTGTTGCTGCAATGTGTTTAGGAAAGGGAGCAAAGGTAATAAGCCCTAATGGAAAGATTTATACTAATGAAAATATTGATTTAATGTTGGAGCAAAGGCATTTATCTCAAAAGATAAGAAGAGCTGGTGGAAAAACTCCTAATGCTAGAAAAAGGTGTATAGACGATGATAAAAGGTTAAAAAATGGATTGATATATTTAATAGAAGATAAAAAATAGAATAAACTGTAGAAATATATCTATAGTTTATTATTTTTTTTATATTTATTAGACAAATTTCAGCTTTTATTTTAGGATGAAGATAGTATAATTTATATAGAAAAAAATAATAAAAAAGTAAAATAAAGTATTTTGAGGTAGTGAGGTGAATGAGATGAGAGAAGTTTTAATTGATTTTGATAATAAAAGTCCTACTGATTTAAACAAAAGTATAAATATTGCGGCATTCTTAACTGAAAATGATGATGTAGAATATAAGTTTATGGAGGGATTTGAGGGAATATGGAGGCCTATACAGGACTTTTCTAAAAATAATATATGTACTTGGAAGCCTACTAAACCAGGAAAATACATGATAATGGTCCAAGGTAAATCAGCTACTTGTAAAAATGCATATGATTATCTTGGGAGATCTGAGTATGAGATAATAGAAGAAGTAAAATTAATTAATAATGTTGAAATAGATAAGACTAAATTAGATATTGGAGAGAAGTTAAAATTAAAGGTTATAGGAAGTACAGATTTATTACTATATAGATTTTGGATAAATGGTAAAAAGGATTGGGAAATATTAAAGGATTATAGTACTGAAAATGAGTTTATTTTTACTGCTAATAAAGCAGGAAGGTTTGAAATATTAATTGAGTGCAAAAGTGTAGATTCAGAAAGAAACGTAGATGACTTTACTACTATAAAATTTGAAGTAAAAGATTTAAAAAGCATAGAGATAACAAATTTTGAATGTTTAAATAAAAATATATTAGTAAATGAAGAACTAATTTTTAAAATAGATACTAATTATAAAGAAAATAGACCATTATTATATAAATTTTTAAAAATAAATAGAGAAGGAAAGATTACTTGTATTCAGGATTTTTCATCAAAAAGTATAGTGGCATTTAAGGAAAGTCTAGCAGGAGAATATAAATTATTATGTCTTGTTAGAGATATGTTTTCATCTAAAGAGTTTGATGATAGGGCAATTATTATTTATAATGTAAAACCATATGATAATATAAAGATTAAATCATTTAAAAGCAACATTAATTCGCCACAAGCATTAGGTAATGAAATAAAGTTAGTATCTATTGTTGAAGGTGGAAGAGAATTATTATATAGATATATTATAGATGGACCTATTTCAGAAGATAGTGGATATATAAGAAATAATGAATTTATATGGAATCCTGATAGAGAAGGAAAGTATAAAATAACACTTAAAGTTAAGGATATTTCTTTTAAAGGAGATTATGAGGAATTAGAAACATTTGAGTATGAAGTTTATAATAAGGGTGAAAAGCCTATTAAAATAACCGATATTAAATGTGATAAGGGTAGAAAATCTATAACAAATGAAACTATAAATGTAAAGGTAAAGGTTGATGGAGGAATTGAACCTCTTTATAAATTTACTATATTTAAAGATGGGCTTCAGAAAGAAAAGATAGATTATTGCAGAAACAATTGGGTTAATTTTATACCTAAAGAAGCTGGTGAATATGAAATAGATATTAGAGTGAAGGATAAGTTTTCATCTAAGGACTATGATTCATCTAAATCTTTATTTATTGAAGTAAAAGACTATATACCAGCAGAAATAGATTATATTTTAATAAATAGCAAAGAACATTATTTAGTTGGTGATATAATAAGTTTAGAATCTATTATAAAGAATACAAATTCTGTTTTAACTAAATTTGTAACAAAGATAAACGGTAGTGAAATAGAAAATACAGGTTTTATAGAAGAGAAAACGATAAAAATAAAACCAAAGTGTGCAGGAAAATATACATTTAGTATTTATGCTAAAAATAAAAAGTCTACAGAAGAATATGATAGTAAAAAAGAGATTTCTGTATATGTTAGTGAAGTTAAACCAGTAAATACAACAAAACTGTATATATCAGATAATAATATTGATATAGGAAAAGAAGTAACTTTTAAAGCTACATCTAAAGATGGAAAACAAGTATGTTATGAATTCTATATTATGATAAATGGTGAGTGGATCTTAGCACAACCTTACAGTAGAAAAAATTATTATACTTTTATTCCATTTAAAAGTGGAGTATATAGGGTTTTAGTATTAACTAAAAGTTTTTATAAAAAAGTATCATACGAAGATTATGATATTATTGATTTTAAAGTTTAATGAGAAATATAGCCTGTAAAATTAATACATATACTGTGTTAGTGTTACTGGCTATATTTTTAAATTCTTGCAATTAGGGGATATTAATAATAGAATAGCTATATAAAAGTTTTACGAGGTGTTTTATGGAAAGACTAGATAAAGTGCTATCTAATTTAGGATATGGTACAAGAAAAGAACTTAAGAAAATTTGTAGAAGTGGATTAGTTGAAGTTAATGATGAAGTAATAAAGGATAGTGGAATACAAGTAGATCCTGAAAATGATAAAATTGTTATTAATGGGGAAGAAATTTTTTATAGAAAGTTCATTTATTTAATGATGAATAAACCGGATGGGGTAGTATCTGCTACATATGATAATAGAGATGAAACAGTCATAGATTTATTAGAAGTTGAACATCAAGTATTTAATCCATTTCCAGTAGGAAGATTAGATAAAGATACAGTTGGATTATTATTACTTACAAATGATGGTGAGTTAAATCATAGATTAATATCTCCAAAGTGGAAAGTTGATAAAGTTTATTATGCTAAAATAGATAAGAAAGTAACTGATGAGGATATTGCTAAATTTAAAGCAGGAATAAAATTAGATGATGGATATCTTTGTAAGGAAGCAAAACTTGAAATTTTAAATGCAACTGATAGTGGATCAGAAGTTATGATAACTATTCAAGAAGGAAAATTCCATCAAGTTAAGAGAATGTTCGAAGCTGTTGGAAAGCAAGTTTTATATCTAAAAAGAACAGAATTTGGAACTTTACCGCTAGATGAAGATCTAGAAGAAGGCGAATATAGAGAGCTTACAGATGAGGAATTAGCTATATTAAAGAGTTTTTAACGAAAGAAAACAAAAAGTGATATAAAAACATTCATATTTATAAATTTTGCAAGATATTTTTCAAAAATACCTTGCAATCTAAAATCTTCTTTACTATAATATTAATGCAAGGATAAATAAAAGGAATTAAATAGCCCCCTTTTTATTTATTGCTTATTGCTGAAACGCAACCTGGCCCCAAGGGTTGCGTTTTTTTGCGTCCAAAAATATTTGGCTAAAGTAAATGTTATCATAACTATATTTATAGGGGGACATAAATAAAAATAAGACTATAGATATAATACAATTTTTTAATTTAATTAATTATGGTAATAATATATATTATCTATGCTATAATAAATTTTATAGATTGTATGTTCGATTAAGGTTTATTTTAATCGAAAAATGAAGGGAGGATGTTCTTTTGGATTTAAAATCTTTACTTAATAAAGAACAATATGAAGGTGCAGTAACTACAGAAGGACCTGTACTTATTTTAGCAGGAGCTGGCTCAGGTAAAACCAGAGTTTTAACACATAGAATGGCTCACATGATAGAAGATTTAAATATATTTCCATATAAAATATTAGCAATAACATTTACTAATAAAGCAGCTAGGGAAATGCAAGAGAGAGTTCAGGCTCTTATAGGGGATAAGGCTAAGGATATGTGGATATCAACATTCCATTCCACGTGTGTAAGAATATTAAGAAGAGAAATTGAAAAGCTTGGATATAAAAAGAATTTTACTATATATGATGGAACAGATCAAAAAACGCTTATAAAGGAATGTATAAAAATTCTTAATATAAATGATAAAGAAATAACAGAGCAAGAAATAATGAGTAAGATAAGCAGAGCAAAAGATAATATGCAAAATGCTGATTCTTACTATAGAGAACATGAACATAATTTTAGAGAGAAGAAAATCGCTGAAGTTTATAAAATGTACCAAAAAAGATTAAAAGAAAACAATGCGCTAGACTTTGATGACTTAATTTGTAAGACTGTGGAGTTATTTAAAAAAGATTCAGAAACTTTAGAGTTTTATCAAAGAAAGTTCCAGTATATTATGGTTGATGAATATCAAGATACCAATGGAGCACAATATGAACTTGTAACATTATTAGCTGCAAAACATAGAAATATATGTGTTGTAGGTGATGATGATCAATGTATCTACCAATGGAGAGGTGCAGATATCAAGAATATACTTGGTTTCGAAAAAGATTATCCAGATGCAAAGGTAATTAAATTAGAACAAAATTATCGTTCAAAAGCGAATATATTAAATGCGGCTAATGTTGTTATTGTAAATAATACTAATAGAAAGAGTAAAGTCTTAAGAACAGAACAGGAAAGTGGTAGTAAAATTAAAGTATATAGAGCATACTCTGATGGAGATGAAGGTACTTTTGTAGCTAATCAAATAGAAAAAATAAAGAAAGAACAAAATAAACAATATAAAGATTTTGCTATACTTTACAGAACTAATGCACAGTCACGTATATTTGAAGAGAGTTTAAGAAGAAATGCTATAGCTTATAAGATAGTAGGTGGAACTAAGTTCTATGATAGAAAAGAAATTAAGGATATGTTAAGTTACTTAAAGGTTCTTGTAAATCCTTCAGATAGTATAGCATTAAGAAGAATAATAAATGTTCCTAAAAGAGGGATTGGAGATGCAACTATACAAAAGGTATTAGATTTTGCTGAGAGTTATGAATTAACTCTATGGGATGCTTTAAGTGAAGTAAGAACTATTCCAACATTAACATCTAGAAATTGTGTTGGAATAGAAAAATTTATGGAGCTTATGGAAAACTTAATGATTCTATCAGAAACTGTTCCAGTATCTCATTTAATTGAAACAATATTAGAAGATACAGGATATATAAGGGAATTAGAAGCTTCAAAGCAAATAGAAGATAAGAGTAGAATAGAGAACTTAAAAGAGTTAGTATCAGATGCAGTTGATTTTGAGAAAAGTTATGAAAAGGAAAGAGCATCAGGTTCTAGTGAATTTGATATAAATAAGACGCAATTAGAAGCATATTTAGAAAAGGTTTCTCTTGTTCAAGATACAGATAAACTTGAAGATGAAGAAGATGAAAATGGGACTGTTGTATTAATGACCATTCATAGTGCAAAGGGATTAGAATTCCCAGTAGTATTTATGGTTGGTATGGAAAATGGAATATTCCCAGGTCAAGCATCATTTAATAGTGATTCAGAAATGGAGGAGTCTAGAAGACTTTGTTATGTTGGTATAACAAGAGCAAAGGAAACTTTATTTATGACCTCTGCAGAAGTAAGAAGAGTGTTTGGTAGAACTGTAGCATATCCACAGTCAGACTTTATTTCAGAAATTAAGTCAGATCTTAGAGAATATGTAAGTATGAGTGGAGAGAATAAAGATGTAACATCAGCAGCAGGAGCATCAACTGTAAATGGAAGATTTAAACCATCATATAGTAATCCTCATAGTTTAAGAAGTAGTTATGGAACTTTTGAAAATAGAAATTTTGGTAATGGAAATTCGGTAAAATCATCTGTTACTACATCAGAATCTCAAATCAATTCGAAAAATGGAGTAGTGACAGCAAGTGAAGCAACTATAGGAAGAAAAGTTAAACATCCTAAATTTGGAGATGGAACAATAGTAGCTGTAGCTGATATTAATGGAGATAAGAAATTAACAATAGCATTTAACCAACAAGGAGTAAAAATGCTTATGCTTTCAATGGCAAAGCTAGAAATTTTATAAATAAAGAAAAGGTGATTATATGGATAAAAAGGCTCATATAGAGGAATTAGTTGAATTATTAAATAGATATGCTTATGAATATTATTCTTTAGATAATCCATCAGTATCTGATAAGGAATATGATAAAAAATATGATGAGTTAAAAGCTTTAGAAGAAGAAACAGGCCACGTGTTACCATATTCACCAACACAAAGAGTTGGAGATGTTGTTTTACAAGGATTTAATAAATATACTCATAAGGCTAGATTATGGAGTTTAGATAAGGCTCAAAGTTTAGAAGAGATAAATGATTGGCATAAAAGAAATGTTAAGTTTGTTAATGAAATGAATGAAAGAGGTGAAGATTTACCTCCACTTAGATATGTTATAACTAAAAAATTCGATGGATTAACTATAAACTTAACATATAATGAAGATGGAATAATGCAAACAGCAGCAACTAGAGGTAATGGAGAGACTGGAGAAGAAGTAACAGCTCAAGTTAAAACGATAAGAGAAATCCCATTAAAAACTTCAAATGGAGATTTATTTGAGGTTCATGGTGAAGCAATTATGACTACTGAAGCATTTGAAAAATATAATGCTACCTCAGAAACTCCATTGAAAAATTTAAGAAATGGGGCTGCAGGTGCACTTAGAAATCTTAATGTAAAGGAAACAGCTAGAAGAGGGCTTTCTGCATTTTTCTATGATGTTGGATATAAAGAAGGTTCAAAGTTTAAGAGTTATGAAGAAATGTTAAACTTTATAAAAGAAAAGGGTCTTCCTATGGATGACTATATAAGATATGCAACAAATTTAGAAGAAGTTGAAAGGTATATTAATGAAATAAAAGATATAAGATTTGACTTAAACTATGATATAGATGGAGTAGTTATAGCAATTGATGATATAAGAACTAGAGAACTTTTAGGATATACAGTTAAATTCCCTAAATGGGCAATTGCATTTAAGTTTGAAGCTCAAGAAGCAACAACAACTCTTTTAGATGTTGAGTGGAATGTTGGTAGAAGTGGAAGAGTTGGACCAACAGCTATATTAGAACCAGTAGAACTTGCGGGAGTTACGGTTAAAAGAGCAACATTAAATAATATGGATGATATTAAAAGAAAAGGAGTAATGATAGGTGCAGAAGTATTTATCAGAAGATCTAATGATGTTATTCCAGAGATTATGGGGGTTGTTGAATCTAGCTTAGAAGGTGCTACTGAAATTAAGGTTCCAGAAGTTTGTCCTGCATGTGGAAGTCATTTAGTTTTAGATGGTGCACATTATTTCTGTGAAAATACTTTATCTTGTAAGCCTCAAATGGTAAAAAGTATAGTGCATTTTGCATGTAGGGATGCTATGAATATAGAAGGATTTTCAGAAAAAACTGCAGAGCAACTATTTGAAAAGCTAGATATAAGATCAATCGCTGATTTATATAAGCTAGCTTATGAAGAATTGCTAACATTAGATAAATTTGGACCTAAAAAAGCACAAAATCTTTTAAATGCAATTGAAAAAAGTAAGACTCCAGAATTATATAGATTTATATATGCACTTGGAATACCTAATGTAGGTGTTAAGACTGCTAAGGACTTAGTGAATAGATTTAAATCTATTGATGGATTAAGAAATGCTAAATTTGATGAATTAGTAAGTGTGCAGGATGTTGGAGATATAGTTGCTAAGTGTGTTTTAGAATTCTTCCATGAAGAAAAAGTATTAGATACTATAGAGCAGTTATTAGAGTTAGGAGTAAATCCTGCTTTTGAAGAGCAACTAATAGTAGAAAGTTCATTTAACGGAAAGACTGTAGTAGTTACAGGTACTCTTCAAAATTACTCTAGAGGTGAAATTAAGGCAAAATTAGAATCACTAGGTGCAAAGGTATCTGGAAGTGTAAGTAAGAAAACGGATTATGTTATAGCTGGAGAAGAGGCAGGTTCTAAATTAACTAAAGCTCAAGATTTAGGGGTTACAGTTTTAACAGAAGAAGAGTTTGAAAAAATGATTTAATATATTTTAAGTTATATAAAAATAATAATTAATAAAATAAAAGTAGTTGAAAATTCTAACATGAATTTTCAACTACTTTTATTTTATATTATCATCAAATTTTATAACATTATTATCTTCAGTATTAGATATTGAATCTTCCATTAAAAAGTCAGTATCTAAGTTATTAGTATTATTAGTAAGAGACTTTTCAAGTGAGGATATACTTTTATTTATTTTTTCTAGTAAAAATATTTGAACTCTTTGATTTTTAGCAAATCTAAGAAAAGCTATAAAAGACCATATTCCAATAAACATAAAGCTAATCATAAAAATAATAGCTACAGATTGAAAGATTATTTGTATTACTTGAAGTGCTGTTATCATTTATTAGTACCTCCATAAATTTATAAGTTGATTATATCATAAATTGGAAAGAAAACTATATTAAGTTAACACATAAAGATTAAGTATTAATAATTATGTCTATAATTATAGAAAAATATGTGAAAAGGAGATATAAATTTGAAAAAAATAATAATAACTATTCTAATTTCAATTGTAACGATAAGTATTTTATTAAGCTTTATAGATAGAACACCTAATGAACAAGTAGGCAATACTGCCGATATTGTTTATTCAATAAATAATATACCAACTAATTTAAAATCAGTAGGAGATCTAAATAAGAGAGAACAGGATATAATTTGTGCTACTAGTAGGGGACTGGTTGAAGTTGATTCAGAAGGGAATATAAATCCAGTATTAGCTGAATGTTATGAAATTAATGAAGATGGCTTAGAGTATATTTTTAAAATAAGAAATGATGTATATTGGAGTAATGGAGATAAGATAATGCCTGGGGATATAGTAAGTTTTTTTAGGCAAGTTATCACTGAAGAAAATGAAATATCAGCGTTATTAAATGTTTTCGGAGTTTATGATTATCTAAATACTGATAAAAGTTTTAGCGAAACTGTGGCTATAACTTGTGATGAGAATAGTGTGAAAATTAGGTTGAATTCAAAGGATAATAATTTTATAGAAGAATTAACTAAGCCACAATATAGATTAAGAAAAGATATTTTATTTTGGGAAGATATAAATTCAAATTATAATAATATATCATATTCAGGAAATTACTATATTGATAATATAGGTGAAAATGAAATTGTCTTGAAGAGAAGTGGAAGATCAAATAATGAATTAGCAGAAACCATACATCTAACTAGGGATGATAATGAAGATTTAGCGTTAGCAGCTTTTGAAATAGGAAATAGAGATATTGTAATAAATCCTCCTAAGAGTCAATTGCAAAGATTAAAAGATGAGCATAAACTAATAGAATCACCATCAAATGAATCATTATATTTAGCTTTTAATATAAATAATTCAAATTTTTCTAATTCTATAAAAAATGAAATTTATAGATTAGTAAATGAGGCAGTAGAAGAATACCAAAGTCAAAATAGTATATCAATAGAATTAGCAGAGTGTAGTTATTTTAGAGAAGATAAAGATGATTTAACAAAACTACAAACTAGAAATGTTATTATGAACGTACAAACCAATATAAATATGCCAGAAAAAGTTGTATTAGTTGCTAATGAAAGCTTAGAAAATAAGGATATAACTAATTATATATATAATTGGTTTAAAAAAAATACTGATATTACAATTGTAGTAAATTTACTTTCAGAACAAGAGATGGATTTAATAAGTGAAAAGAATTACTATGATATTGCATTAGTTAATGTTTATGCAAGGTTAGATGATGAGGAAGAATTCCTTAATAAAATATTGAGTTTTTTACCTAAACAAACAAGAGAGATGATGAGTAATTCAAAGTCTAAGTCAGAAAAAGAAGAATTATTTGCCGAAATAGAAGAAGATATATTTAATAATTATAGAATATTACCATTATTATTTTATAATGATACAATAGCTATAAATAGTAATATAGAAAATACTATACTAGACGCTAATGGTAATATAGATTTTACAAGAATAAAAAAATAAATAATCAAGGAAGTATATTTTCCTTGATTATTTATTTTTTTATAGTATATCAGTTGAATTATTAGTTTCATTTAAATCATTTTTAGTTTCCAACAATATTGCTTCAATATCCTCAATAAGGGGAGAATTATTAGAAGTGTTATCATTATTACTAATAGAATTAGGTTTAGTAGATGAATTTTCATCTTCCTTAGTAGTATTAGATATAGAATCAGTATTTAATTCATTAGAATCATTATTATCAGAATTAGGCATATTAGAAGTAATTGATGTATCACTTTCTATAAGATTTAATTCCTTCATATATTCTTCTTTAAATAGATAGATATATAAAAAGAAATTAAAAAAGTTTTTATAACTATCAAATGTAGCCTTACTATTAGAAAATGAATCTTTACGTTTATTGTAATTAATAGATTTATTAAATATAGGAGCTATACCAGTATTTGTAGGTGATGGTATGTTAGGCATTCTAAAGTATGTTTCTTCAACCATATCAGCGGATTTTAAACTTAGACCTCTATATCTTTCATAATCATCTAGCGTTGGTGCATCTGGCCAGCTAGTTATTAAACCGGAATTAATAATGAATTTTTTATATAAAGTAGATATTAATATTTTATATTCATTAGAAAATAGTATATTATTTTGATAAACAATAAATGCGAGAATATAGAATGTAATATCGAAACAAGAGTATTTAATTTCTTTTTTAGACGAAAGCTTATAGAAGCTACCTTTATCTTCATCATATAAGGTGTACAGCCTATTAATTACCTCAGTTGATTTTTCAGAGAAAATCATTATCTTTGTATGTTTATAAGATAAGGTTAAAACTATACAAAATAAACAAGTAGTATCTAGTGAATCTATATAATAATCTTTCTCGTCGAATTTTCCTATAATGTAATCAGTTAAATCTGCAATTAAATCAATTGCATCAGAGTTATTATTATAGTCATAAAAAATATTTAGAGATAATATAACCTTACATATTTCATCTAAAGAACAATTGTAAATTTCATCTTTAAAATCACAAAACATTTTTAATATCTGTAATGAAAATTCTTTGTATGAATGTGAGATATCATCATCAGGATTTTTAATAGAATACAGATAATATGCTATCATCATAAAGGATTGATCTGAAAATTTAAATTTCTTATCTTTATCTACTAAGCTAAAATTTTTAAGATTATTTTCTAATACATTTTTTTTATCTACAAAAACTCCCTCTCTGTTTCTTAGATTTTTAGAGTAAAAGTCTAATTGATCTTTAGATAAACTTTTATATAAGGTATTTATAGAAAATATAGTATTATCAATATCTTTAAATTTCCTATAGTAATCTTCTAATTCTAATAAGCATAATGACATTAAGGCGTTTGTAGCAGGATTTATTTCTTTTTTAAAGCTATCTTCATCAAATCCATTTGAATTTTTACTATGAATAAAGGTTGGAGAAGCCTTTCTATATACACATAATAGTGGAGAAAAATTACTATTTGTGGTAATATCAGATGAGGAAGATGTTTTATTATACTTTTTTATTTGAGAGACTAAACCGCATCTTGAATTTAATACAATACTTTTTACTGCCTCTTTAGATAAATAAAAAAGTTGTCCGTTAATTTCCTTTTCAGAAAGGCTATTCATCCTAAAAAATGGCCCAATATATCTCAAATTTTTCACCTCTTAATTAATCCTTATATTAATATTATGAGTATAGTGAGAATTTGTTGCATTATTTTAAAAAAAAGGAGAAATTTATATATATAAAAAGTTATAAAAAGGAGGAGTTATAAATGAGGATTGATGGAAGAAAAAATGATCAAGTTAGAAGTGCTAAAATAACAAGAAATTATATAAAACATGCAGAGGGGTCTGTTTTAATTGAAGTAGGGGATACTAAGGTGATTTGTACTGCATCAATAGAAGAAAAAGTTCCTCCTTTCTTAAAAGGTACAGGAGAGGGCTGGATAACTGCAGAATATAATATGATTCCACGTTCAACAGCTACAAGAAAGCCAAGAGATATAGCAAGACTAAAAGTAGATGGAAGAACTATGGAGATACAAAGATTAATAGGAAGATCATTAAGATCTGTAGTTGACTTAAAGGCATTAGGAGAGAAAACAATATGGATAGATTGTGATGTAATTCAAGCAGATGGTGGTACAAGAACTACATCTATCTGTGGAGCATTTGTAGCATTAGTTGATGCTATGAATAAACTTCACAAACAAAAGCCATTTAAAGTATATCCTATTAGGAAGTTTTTATGTGCAACAAGTGTTGGTATTGTTGGTGAAGAAAAATTACTTGATTTATGCTATGAAGAAGATTCAAATGCTAAAGTTGATATGAATGTTATAGGTACGGATGAAGGAGAATTTGTTGAAATCCAAGGTACTGGTGAAGAGGCTCCTTTTAATAGGTCTGAATTAAATGAATTATTAGACTTAGCTGAAAAGGGTATAAAACAAATGATTCATATACAAAAGGAATGTTTAAAAATGGATTCGCTATGGATTGGAACAGGAGAATAGTATGAAGAAGATAGTTTTAGCTAGCAATAATTTGAAAAAAATAAAAGAAATAAAAGAAATTCTTAATGAGTCTAGTTATGAAATATATTCATTAAAGGATATGAATATTGATATAGATATTGAAGAAGATGGCTTAACTTTTGAAGAGAATGCAGAAAAGAAAGCTATTGAAATATATAAATATTTATCTAGTAATAATAAAGGGGAATTTATAGTTATTTCTGATGATTCAGGATTAGAGGTGGATTGTTTAAATGGTGCACCGGGGGTATATTCTGCAAGATATGCAGGTGAGCATGGAAATGATTATAAAAACAATATTAAATTATTAGAAGAAATGAAGTTGTTTAAAGGTGAAGAAAGATCTGCTAAG
>JAFNXG010000082.1 GCA_017383505.1 Clostridium sp. | reverse complement strand
GTATGGGTGAGTTCCGCATTATGGCCTACCTTGTGCCAGCTATTGTGGTGTGGATACTCTTCTACTACTCGGGTGTTCACGCAACAATATCGGGTGTTGCTATGGCTATGCTTATTCCCACAAAGCCTCGCTATAGCCGCTCATATTACCTTCATAAAGCAGATATTATTGAGAAGGGTATTGTTGATGCCGACAAGATTGAGGATGAGCACGAGGCTGAGGAGAGTAGAATATACCACCTCCGTCGTATGAAGCAGATATCGGATGGCGCATATGGTATGAGTAATCGTATGGAGCATCTGTTGATGCCATATGTCAACTTTGTGATTATGCCAATATTCGCCCTCGCTAATGCTGGTGTAAAGATTGAGTCTATGGAGTACTTCAACATATTTGAATATAGCCCCGAGCTTGGCTCTATAGGTATGGGTATATTCTTCGGACTTGTGGTAGGTAAGCCTTTGGGTATTACATTGTTTAGTTACCTCGCTGTGAAGCTCGGTCTTGCTGAGCGCCCAACCGGAGCAACTTGGACGATGCTTATGGCGGTAGCCTGCTTGGGTCTATATATAAAACAACTGATGATATATTATTTAATAAAACTTGATGGTCTTACATTAAGCTTCTCTTCTTCTTTTATATATTCTAAGTCAATTATTGAGATATAATCACTAGTTATCTTCTTTTCTATTCCGACATTATCAACAAGAACTCCAGTTCCAACTAGTTCACTATCAAACTCCTTTAAAAGATCTCTGATTCCTTGAGCTGTTCCACCACCTCTTAAGAAATCATCTATAAATACGCACTTACTTGATGGTCTCATACACTTCTTAGCTAATGCCATTTGTTGTATTCTTCCACTTGTACCTGATACATAATTTATTGTAACTGTTGGACCTTCTGTAATCTTATTATCCTTTCTTATTATTACTAATTCTATTCCTAAACTTTTAGCAACTTCATAAGCTAGAGGTATACCTTTAGTTTCAACTGTTACTATGTAATCTATATTCATATTTTGGAAGTGCGAAGCTAAAATGACTCCTGCTTTACTTACTATTTGTGGGTTATACATTATATCCGTTAAATAAATGAAATTTCCTGGTACAATTCTCCCCTCTTCTAATAATGCTTCACATAAATCATTTGCAAACTCTTCCTTTGACTTTTGACCAATTGAAGGAATATACTTTATTCCACCTGCTGCTCCTGAAATAGTTTCTATATATCCCATTTCTAATTTTTCTAATACTTCTCTTACAATTACTATATCTTCACTTATAGTAGATTTAGCTGCATTTAAAAGTTCGGAAAATCTATTAAGCCCTATAACTTTATTAGGTGTTTCTATTAATATTTTTGTTATAGCTACAACTCTATTATTTCTACTTAACTTTTCCATTAACTCACCTTCCTTATTTTCTCAAAAACACGAATTTTACTATTTTTTTCTCACTTGAATATTCATATTTTATTCTAAATTCATTACATTAGCAATAGTTTTTCATTTATTTATGTTAATAACTGGTATAATTATCCACTTTTATCTAAGCCTAAACCAAAAGTCTATAACATTTATAAAATTTTTATTCATAATATATATTTTTTTCTATTTTAAATAAATTATTTTATATATTTTTTATTTTTTGTGTTCAACCTAGTAAATTTGTATATAATTATAAATATATTGATTATATAAATTTTACCTAGATAAAATTTAACTTATTAAATATAAACAATTACACTTTAATAAAGTTATTAAAAAGGGGTTGATATATTGTCTTTTGATTTAAATTCAAGTAAAAATAAAAAAGTACATTTTATTGGTATTGGCGGAGTAAGTATGAGCGGGCTTGCTGCTGTTTTACTAACTAAAGGATATAAAGTATCTGGATCAGATGCTAAAGAATCTGAAGTTTTAAATAGATTAAGATCCTCTGGTGCTGAAATTTACATAGGCCATAAAGGGGATAACCTTAAAAATGTTGATTTAGTAGTATATACTGCTGCTATTCCTTCTACTAATCCTGAAATAGTTGAAGCTAAAAATAAAAACATAGAATTAATGGATAGAGCAGAGTTCTTAGGTTATATAATGAAAGGACATAAATATAATGTTGCTGTTGCTGGTACTCACGGAAAAACAACAACAACTTCTATGCTTTCTCATATAACATTAGCTGCTGATTTAGACCCTACTATATTAGTTGGTGGTGATGTTGATGCTATTCATGGAAATTATAAGATAGGTGAAAGTGAGTACTTCGTTACAGAAGCATGTGAATATAAAGCATCATTCTTAAAATTCTACCCTTATATAGGAATAATATTAAATATAGATGCTGATCATCTAGATTATTATAGAGATATAAATCATATTGAAGATACTTTTAAAGAGTTCTCGGATTTAATTCCATCTGACGGATACTTAGTTGGATGTGCTGAAGATCCTAGAGTTTTAGAAGTTCTTAATTATGCAAAATGCAATACTATGAGCTATGGATTTACAAAGGGTGATGTTACTGCTACCAATATTTCATTTAATAATAAAGGTTGTGCAACATTTACAGTTTGTAAAAACGGTGAAAATTTATTTGAAGTAACTTTAAATACTACAGGAAAACATAATATCCTTAATTCACTTGCTACTATCTGTACTTCTTTAATATTAAATATTCCTAAAGAAGCTATAATTAATGGTTTACTTGAGTGCAAAGGTGCACATAAAAGATTTGAGTATAAAGGTGAATTTAATAAAGCTACTATAATAGATGATTATGCTCATCACCCTGTTGAAATAAAAGCAACTTTATCTACTGCAAAACTTATTGACCACAATAAAACATATTGTGTATTCCAACCACATACGTATACTAGAACTAAAACCCTTTTTGATGAATTTACAACTTGTTTCTCTTCTGCTGATGAACTAATTCTAATGGATATCTATGCAGCAAGAGAAAAAGATACAGGTTTAGTATCTTCTATTGAATTAGGTGATGCAATCAGAAAGACTGGTTTAAACTGCATAAATCTTCACACTCATGAAGAGGTTGCTGATTATCTAGCTAAAAGAGTTAAACCTAACGATTTAGTTCTTACAGTAGGTGCTGGTGACGTAGTTAAAGTTGGTGAAATTCTTTTAAATAAAACTAATGATATTTAAAGAGGTGTTTTTTTATGAATTTATTAACTCAAATTAAAGCTTCGGCTGATTTTATTTTAAAACAAAGTAAGTATAAACCTGAAATCGGATTAATTCTTGGCTCTGGACTTGGTTCATTAGCAGATACAATTGAAGATGCTGAATATTATAATTATTCTGATATTCCTAATTTCCCAACTTCAACAGTAGAAGGTCATGCTGGAAGATTAGTTATTGGAAAACTTGGTAATAAACAAGTTATCGCGATGCAAGGAAGATTCCACTATTATGAAGGATATTCTTTAGATAAAGTAACTTTTCCTATAAGAGTAATGAAGTTATTAGGTATATCAAAACTTATAGTTACAAATGCTGCAGGTGCTGTTAATAAAGATTTTAATCCTGGAGATTTAATGGTTATAACTGACCATATCAACTTCTCTGGTTCAAATCCTCTATTTGGACATAACATTGATGAATTTGGACCTAGATTCCCTGATATGTCTGAAGCATATAATTTAGAACTTAGAAATAAAGTTTTACAAGCAGGTAAAGAATTAGGAATAAACCTTCAACAAGGAGTATATGTAATGTTCTCTGGACCTACTTATGAAACTCCTGCTGAAGTAAGATTTGCTAGAGTTATAGGTGGAGATGCTGTTGGTATGTCTACTGTTCCTGAAGTAATTGTTGCAAATCACTGTGGTATTAAAACAGTTGGTATTTCTTGCTTGACAAATATGGCTGCAGGTATATTAGAGCAACCTTTAAATCACGAAGAAGTTATAGAAACTTCTACTAGAGTTAAAAATGATTTTATAAATCTAATGAATAAAACAATTGAA
The DNA here is from genome assembly GCA_017383505.1 of Clostridium sp. Taxonomy (GTDB): domain Bacteria; phylum Bacillota; class Clostridia; order Clostridiales; family Clostridiaceae; genus Clostridium. The sequence continues at coordinate 3,656 of JAFNXG010000082.1, read as the reverse complement.
ATTATATAAAAATAATAAAGCTACTCATTTAATTAGTGAGTAGCTTTATTATTTTTAAATTTATTTTTTATTATAGTTCTTACAAATTGATTCAAGATTATCTGTAATATAGAATAATATACTATAAAATTTTTCTCTTTCACACTCATTTATACTACTAGATGCTTTAGCTACAGCTTCAGCTATAGCTTCATTTAACTGTTTATTTTTTTCCTTACCTTTTTCAGTTAGTATTATTTTTGAACGATACTTACGCATTAGGTCTCTCTCAACACTTCTTATAAATCCCTTATCAGTAAGATCGACAATCGCTCTAGATACTGCAGCTTTATCTTCAACACATAACTTACTTAATTCTGTAGATGTTAGGCCTTCAGGATTTTTTCCTAAATGATACATATACATTATATGATTTGCCTTTAATCCTATATTTTCTGCTTCTGCAAGTTTAATCTTTTGAATATATTTATATGCCTTTGTTACAGAAATTGTAAAAGCTTCGAATCTCTCTATGAATTCATTCATATTTATGCAGCCACCTTATTAATTTTTTTGTTATTTACAGATGTAAATATAAGTAATGAGAAAGCAAGTATAAATTGCGCTGGATAATATGATCCAAGACACATATAAGAAGCCCATTTCATACCTCCGAACTTATTTAACATTAACATAAAATCTGAGAAAAAGAATAAAATACTTCCTATTACAATTATTCTAAATGTAAAAACTCTTACTTGTTATTCAATACAAGTAAGAGTTTTTATAAAATATTATACATTTACAAATTTATTAATAATTTAACTTAATAATAAACTAATCTCTATTATTCTAAATTTATAGCACTGTTATTTCTTTAGTAACAGAGTTTAAGACTTCACATCCATCTTTAGTTACAAGAACTAAGTCTTCTATTCTAACACCGATATTATCTTTTAAATAAATACCTGGTTCAATAGAGAATATCATTCCAGCTTTAACTTCATTATCATTTACAGAACTAACATTACCAAAATCATGACATTCAATTCCTATACAATGGCCTGTTCTATGTGTAAAGTATTCTCCATATCCAGCTTCAGTTATTATACCTCTGGCAGCCTTATCTATATCTGAGAATTTTACTCCTTCCTTAACTATAGAAATAGCTTTTTCATTTGCACTTTTTACGATATTATAAATTTCAGCATGCTCTTTAGTTGGCTCTTTCCCTATAAATACAGTTCTAGTCATATCTGAACAATAATTATTATACTTTCCTCCAATATCTAAAACTACACTATCTCCTACTTTTACTATATCTTTTCCAGTTCCATGATGAGGATCTGATCCATTTGGACTAGTTGCGATTATAGGAGAAAATGAAAATCCTGAAGCCCCTTCTTCTTCATAAAGCTCTGATAAAAGATTTGCATAATATTTTTCAGAGTTCCCTGGCTTTAAATTACTCCAAAGTTTTAACATAACAGCATCATTTATTTTTGAAGATTTTCTCATTAACTCTATTTCTTCTTCATCTTTTACCATTCTTAAAGTATCTATAATAGTTGATGAATTTACAAATGCTTTTACAACATTTCTACCCATAAGATCTATTAAAAAATGTGCTGGCCAGTTTTTATCTACTCCTAAGACTTCACCTTTTCTAACTATATTAGCTAATTTTTCTATTGGATTTTCTATATCATCATACCAAACTATTTCTACTCCTAAATCCTCATGTATAGGAAATAATTTATTAACTATAAACTTATGATTTCCATTAGAGTCCAGGTATAATGCTATAAATCTTTCTCCTGGACGAATCATCTTTCCTGTTAGATAGAATATAGATTCCGCAGAAGTAACTATGATTTGAGGAATTTTTTCTTCCTCCATTTTTCTTAATACCTTTTTAATTCTATTATCTTTCATAATTCACATCTCCATATGTACTTTTGTTATATTATATTATTTTATAATAACTTAATTTTTTTATATTATCCATATATTAATTTATTACTTTTATCAATTTTTCTATTTATAATGCTATAATTATTTTATAGTATTACCTGATTTTTAGGTGATATTATAATATATATTCATTTTAAATAATTGGAGGATGAAAAATGAAGTTAGCTGTTATATCAGACATACATGGAAATATATATGCATTGATGAAAGCATTAGAGGATATAGATGAACAAAAAGTAGATAAAACAATATGTTTAGGAGATTTAGTTGGATATGGACCTCATCCAAATGAAGTTATAGCTTTAATTAAAAGAAGAGAAATTCCTTGCATAAAAGGTAACTATGATGCTTCAGTAGTAGATGGTGACTATACTTATATTAGAAATACAACTATAAATTCATTTTCATTACCTTGGGCAATTAATGAAGTTAGAGCTTCAAACAAATACTTCTTAGACTCATTACCAACTTCTCTTGAATATACATTTAACGGAGTTAATATATTGTTTACTCATGGAAGTCCAAAAGCAATTAATGAATATTTATTTGAAGATACTCCTAATACAATAGAAGTTATGAATAACCTTAATCATGATGTATTAGTATGTGCACATACTCATATACCTTGCACAAAAAAATATTCAGATAAATTACTAATTAATGTTGGTAGTGTTGGTAAGCCTAAGATTGGAAAACCAAATCCTACGTATGCAATAATAAATATTCAAGATAATGGTAAAGTTGATGTTACATTTAGATATTTAGATTACGAATATAAAAGAATAATTAAAGATTGTACTATGTTAAAGTTCCCATCTGCTATTACATCATCTTATGAAACTGGTAAAGAATAGACCATTAATAACTTTTACATAATTACCGATAAGGGCAAATATTAAACCATCTTTGCCCTTATTGATTTAATATTTTAAATCTTTATAAATAATATTTATATTTTCTATTTATCAATAGTCCCAACAACTTTTAACTTTTTTAATATTTCTTTTTCATTTTTATGGCATGTATTAAAATATTCAGTTAAATCTTTCCCTGCTACTAATCCATAATGATTACCATCTCTCCATTGATTAATTGATGTAACATCATATACGATTCCATCAACAACTACATAAGCTAAAGTTCCATCCCTTCCATCAAACTTACTTATATCTTCTAACTTGTACTGTTTTAACTCACTTCTATTAGATTTAGTATTTTTTTCTAACATCCCTACAGGAACAGCCTTTTCTAAAATATCACTTTTCCCTAAATGACATTGTAAAAATTCTTTATCTAATACTTGTCCAGCTTTAACTCCATAATGATTTCCACCCCTCCATTTTGGTACATTTGTTACATCATATACTATTCCATTAACTGCTACATAAGATTTTTCACCATTTCTACCATTATATTTTGCTAATTCTTTCTCTGTAAAAACCCTTTTGTTTTGAGCCTTTTTTACCATATCTTTTACTTTATCCTTTTCCTTTTCTATATATTCCGTTATTTCATCAAAAACCTTTTCCATTACCTTAATTATCGTTTCACAGTATTCTTTAGGATATGTTTGTAATAAATTTTTCAGTTGATTAATTTCACAATATTTTTGTTCTAAAAAATTTTTTTTAGCCATACTTCCTCCAAAAAATATTCTTTAAATATATATTATGAAATTAAGTTGCAAATGTTAGCAAAGTATT
>JAFNXG010000006.1 GCA_017383505.1 Clostridium sp. | reverse complement strand
TGTATAAAACATATTGCACCTTCAATGAATAGCTATAGAGTTTTATATCCTGGGATAACTTATAAATATCCTCCTGAATCAACAAAGGTTAATCCTTTCTCTTTTAATAATACCACTTTATCTGACTTTTTGGATAAAAATATCATAAACTTTAACAAAAATTTCTTTGTTTCTTGTTTTACTGGTATAAGTAAAGCATTATCTGAGCATTTATTCATTGAATATACGAAAGCTTATTCAGATTTCTCTACAGAAAATATTACTATATTTATACATCAATTTATAGATAATATTCTAAATAATGAATCTTTTAAAATTTATAAGGACAATGATGGAAATTATATAGATTTTTATGTTATTCCTTTATATCAATTAGAAGAAGATTTTTCTTTTGAAGTATTAGAAGATATTCATGAACTAATGGATAAATATTTTCTAGAAAAGGATAAACAAGAACGTATTAAAGGGCGTTCAGTAAATCTACAAAAACTCGTTACAACTAATATAGATAGATGTATTAAAAAAGAATCTAAATTAAAGGATCTTCTTAAAAAGTGCGAAGATAAAGAGTGCTTTAAGATTAAAGGTGATTTACTAACATCATATATATATAGCTTAAAAAAAGGTGATAAAACCTTTACTACTTTCAATTTCTTTAGTGAAGACAATGAAGAAATTACAATTCCTCTAGATGAAAATAAAACTCCTTCTGAAAATATTCAAAATTATTATAAAAAATATAATAAACTAAAAAAATCAGAGGAATCAGCTATAGATCAACTTGAAAAAAATGAAGAAGAATTACAATACCTTTATTCTGTATTAACAAATATTGAAAACTGCGAAAGTTATACTGAAATTGATGATATAAAAGAAGAGTTAGTTTCTACAGGATATGTTAGAAAAAGAAAAGCTAATGGTAAAAACTCTAAGAAAGCTAAAGCTTCAAAACCACTACATTTTATTTCATCAGATGGAATTGATATATTTGTAGGTAAGAATAATATTCAAAATGAATATCTTTCATTAAAATTTGCTAATAAGAATTTTATGTGGCTTCATACAAAGAACATACCTGGTTCACATGTTATCATCTGTTCAAGTGATGTTCCTGATAATACTCTTGTTGAAGGTGCTACTTTAGCAGCATATTATAGTAAAGCTAAAGACTCTTCAAAGGTTCCAGTTGATTATACTTTAGTTAAAAATCTTAAGAAGCCAAATGGATCAAAACCTGGAATGGTTATATATCATACTAATTACACAATGTATGTAGAACCTTCAGATTTTAATAACTTAAATCTTGAAAAGAAATAATTATTTACTATAAAAATACCCTACAGAATAGACTTTTTTATTTTGTCTATCCTATAGGGTACATTTTAATCAAACTTTTATCTAATAATGTAACAGTCTCTTTTTAATAAATCTATTATTTACTTATTTAATTAACAGATTATTAGTTTCTAAACATTTGCCTAAAGCAAGCTCTTAACACTTTTAATTAGCATAAACTAAATTAAAATATTAAATTTTCAACTAATTTAAATATGGTTTACAACCATATCTCCATGATTTTTTATTTTTTCATTATCAAAGTATTGATAGTAGTAACATTTTAGTTTACCATTATAAAGCTTTCTATTTTTAGTAGATTTTCTTCCAAATGGTGTTTCAAAACCTTCATATGAAGTTAAAATATTAAAATCCCAAGTATCTAACTTTCTTTTATTCATTCCTAAATACTTATAAAGTTCTTCAACTTCTTTCTTTTCTCCTAGTCTTTCACCATATGGAGGATTAGTTATAATAAATGCATTTTTCTCACTACTTGAGAATTGCTTAAAATCTCTCTTTTGGAATTCTATATACTTAGATACTCCTGCTTTTTGAGCATTACTTCTTGCAATCTTTAACATTCTTCCATCTATATCATAACCTATAAGTTTTATATCCTTATTCTTTATAGATCTTTCAGCACCCTCTTTAACTTGTTCATAAATATCAGTTCCTATTGTAGGCCATGTTTCAGATACAAAGTTTCTAAATAACCCTGGTGCTATATTTTGCATTATCATTGCCGCTTCTATTAATATAGTTCCTGAACCACAGAATGGATCAACTAAAGTATAGTCTTCTTTCCATCTAGATATTAATACTAATGCAGATGCTAAAGTCTCTTTTAATGGAGCAATACCAGCTTCTTCTCTATAACCTCTTTTGTGAAGTCCAACACCACTTGTATCAATAGATAAAGTTACTACATCTTTTAAAATAGATACCTCTATTTTATAAACTGGTCCATCTTCACTAAAATGATTAACTCCATAATCTTCACTCATACTTGTTACTATTGCTTTTTTAACAATTGATTGGCAATCTGGAACACTAAAGAGCGTAGATTTAACTGATTTTCCTACTACGTGCATAACACCATCTACTGGAATTATCTCACTCCACTTTACTTTTTTAGTACCTTGGAAAAGTTCTTCGAAACTTCTTGCTTCAAACTCTGCCATCTTTATAAAAACTCTATCTGCTGTTCTTAAGTGTACATTAGCAATGGCAATATCCATTTCATCACCTTCAAAATGAACCTTACCATTTTCTACTTTTAAATCTTCATATCCTAAAGCCTTTAATTCTTTAGCTGTAATTCCTTCTAATCCAAAAGTAGTTGTTGCTACTAAATTATATTCCATGTTTTACTGTCTCCTTTTATGATTCATATATTTTAACTGAATCACTTCCGTCTATTTCCTTTATTTCTAATGCTACTATTTCACTCTTTGATGTTGGTATATTCTTTCCAACATAGTCTGCTCTAATTGGTAATTCTTTATGACCTCTATCAATAAGAACTGCTAACTGAATAGATAGCGGTCTTCCACTATCAATAATAGCTTCAATAGCTGCTCTTACTGTTCTACAAGTGAATAATACATCATCTACAAGTATAACTTTCTTACCTTTAACCTCTACTCCTAAGTCTACAGAATTTAACCTTGGAGCTGATTTAATTTCTGTTATATCATCTCTATATAAGCTTATATCTACATATCCTACATCTACAGAGACTCCTTCTATCTTTTCTATATTTTCAGCAATTCTCTTAGCTAAAGGATATCCTCTTCTTTTTATTCCTATTAGAATAATATTTTCAATACCTTTATTTTTTTCAATAATTTCATGAGATATTCTAATTAAGCTTCTTCTAATTGCATTTTCATCTAATAAATTAGCTTTTAACTTCATTTTATATACTCCTTACATTTTTCTTAATTTTTCTAATAAATCCTTAAAATACTCTGGTAGTTCAGATGTAAACTCTATGTATTTCTTTGTTCTAGGATGAATAAACCCTAAAACCTTAGCATGAAGTGCTTGCCCTTCAATATTAAATTTTTGCCTTTTATAACCATAAACTAAGTCTCCAACTAAAGGATGACCTATAGAAGCCATATGTACTCTTATCTGATGTGTTCTTCCTGTTTCTAAGGTACACTTAACTAATGATACACCCTTATCATATTGCTCTAACACCTCATAATGTGTTACAGCTCTTTTCCCATCAGAATTAATTGCCATCTTTATTCTTTCTTTTTTATCTCTACTAATAGGTTTATCTATAGTTCCTTTAGGATTACTAAACTTTCCTTCTACTAATGCATAATATTCTCTCTTTATTGAGTGTTCTTTAAACTGTTCAGCTAACCCATTATGCGCTTCATCATTCTTAGCAATTACTAATACTCCAGATGTATCTTTGTCTATTCTATGTACAATTCCTGGTCTTATAACACCATTAATTCCTGATAAATCTGTACAGTGATATAAAATACCATTTACTAATGTACCTGTATAGTTCCCTGGTGCAGGATGAACTACCACACCTTTATCCTTATTAACTACTAGTACATCTTCGTCTTCATATAAAATATCTAAATTCATCTTTTCTGGAGAAACATTTAATTCAACAGGTTCTGGCATTTCAACTTCAATAAAATCATTTCTTTTTATCTTATAATTACTTTTTATTATTTTACCATTAGCTTTAACTTTTTCTTCATCTATTAAACCTTGAATAAATGATCTTGATTTATCTTCTATCTTATTTGATAAATACTTATCTATTCTTTGACCTTCTTCTTCTATA
>JAFNXG010000081.1 GCA_017383505.1 Clostridium sp. | reverse complement strand
TTATTTTATATTTTTTGTAAGTTCTTCCAATAGCTTTTTGGAAGAATTTTTGTTATAATAATTACATAAATTCAATAAAATGTAAATACATTTATACAAAAGTATTTATTTAACTTTTTGGAATCGTTTCTGATTTTATTTTCTCCCTATTACTTAGATAAAACAGAAACGGTGGTTAATGATTGATATATCAGCTCTTTTGCATAATTTATATCAATCACTAACTCCAAAATCAATAAAGCTCACTCTTCTCACAATTTAATATAAATAATCTAATTTATTTTTACAATGAAAGATAAAATTAGATCTAAACATTTTCAAAAATGTCTTTTTAAAATAAACGACAAAGCTTAAATTATAGCTTTGTCGTTTATTTTATTTATTATTTTTATTTTATATTTAGCTATTATTTTAACTTTCTTTTTCTATATTATAATATATTGACTCTTGCTTCAAACTATAGTAAATCATTTTATCTTGTGGATTTCTTTTATTATACCATTCAATTAAATCATTAATTACCTCGTAAATGCCCTTATTTATAAGCTTACTTAATTTTTTTATTATTACTAATTCTTCAACAGTAACTATTCCACTCTTTTGTACTTCATTTAGCTTATTTTTCAAAAATATATATTCACACTTATTTAACCCTAACTTTTTTCCTTCCATTGCAACTTCAAATATTTCTTTATATTTTGGATTCTTATCCATTCCATTTCTATATAAATAATGTGCAAGTTCTCCATAACATTGTAAATTTCCAAGCTCTATTCCATCTTGATATAATTTTATAATCTCATCTTTATTTATATCTAGTAATTTCTTTTCTGCTAAGTATCCTCTAATATATTTTTCCATTCCCTCATCTATATCTTTAATTTCATTAAGAAGTTCATATCCCTTTTCCTTATTCTCCTCTATTCCTATTCCCTTAAAACAATAATATATAAGCTTTTCTTTTCCTTTTAATGCATCTAAATCTATAAGTTTAAATACATAATAAATAGCTTTTATATCACTTCTTTTACCACCAATTCCTTTTTCATATATCTCAATTAACTTTTCTATTGCCTCTATATTTTCTTCTTTGGCAGCATTTTCATACCAATTTATTGCTAAGTCTATATTTCTTGCTAAGAAGATACCTGTTTTATACCAATCAGCTAATTTAATCATTGCTTTAACATAATTAGCCTTTGCTGCCCTAGTATAATATTGATATGCTTGTTCATAGTTTTGTTCTACTGCAATTCCCTTTTCATATATATATCCATATTTATATATTGATTCATTTAGGTTATTTTCAACGCCAAACTTTATATATGATAATAATTCATTTTTATTAATATCCTTACCTTCTTTTAGCTCATTAATCATAATGCAAGCTAGATAATCTCCTGCATATGGTGAGCCTAATTCATAAGCTTCTTTTAATAATGTTTTTACAATATTATCTGTTTTATCACCAAATTTATTTATTCTATAATATGCAACTGCTAATACATACATAGCATGTGGCTCTTTCTTAGCAGCTGCCATTTCCATATATTCTACTGCCTTTTCTAAATCCTTTTCAGTACCCTCACCGTTATAGTATATTACTCCTAGTCTTTGAGTACATTTTAGATTTCCCTCTTCATGACCTTGCTTATATATTAATATTGCTTGTGTACTTAGCCCCTCATCTTCATATACTTTTCCAAGCCTAAAGTATATGCTCTTATCTCCAAACTCAATTGCCTTGTTGTATAATTCTAATGCAGTATATATGTCCTTTTTTACATAAAGTCCCTTCAAATACATTTCAGCTAATGATTCTATACAGTTAGTGTCTAATGATAAATACCCCTTACTTAAATAATGAAATGCCTTTTTATAATTAGCTTCTACAACTATACCTTCTAAATATGATTTGCCTATAATATAATAAGCATCTTCATAATCATTTCCTGCTGCTTTTTCCATCCAATAATAAGCACTTATTAAGTTTTTTTCACATCCTTCACCATTTTTATACATCAATGCTAATGCATATTGTGAAGATGGTAAATTATTATCAGCACCTTTCTTATACCACTTAAATGCCTTCTCATCATCCTTATCAACACCTAATCCACTATAATAATAGCGCCCTAATTGATAATATGATGCAACATAATCATTTTCAGCACTTTTTTGGAACCATAAAAATGCTTTATTATGGTCTTTAATAACACCATTTCCCTCAGAATATAATACACCTAAAGAATATTGGGCAAAGGCATTCCCCTTTGATGCTGCTTTATAATACCATTGATACGCTATTTCATAATTTCTAGTTACACCTATTCCTCTATCATAAAATAAGCCAAGATAAGTTTCTGCATACTCATCCTTTAATTTTGCAGCCTCTAAAAAAAATTTATATGCCTTTTTAGTATCTTTTTTTACTCCCTTTCCAAAGTAATAGTTTTCTCCCTTTTCTACAAGCTGTCTTACTCTATTATCTTGGTCTTGTATTTCTTCACTTTTACCTTTATTCTCTTTAGATTCTATTTGATTTATTGATTTATTATTATCTAAATACTTATTAAATATATCCCTTTCAACATCTGTTAGGTTGTCTAATACTAAAGAATAATTTTCATCTCCATAATTTATAACAAACCATACTAAAACTTCATATAGGTTTTTAGATTTATTATTCAAATTGCTTAAATAATCCTCTTTTAATTCTTTGCTCCATAATAGTATTTTTTCTACTATTTCACTTGGAATTTTATTTATATCCTTTAATATTTCTAATTGTTTTTTCCAAGGAGCTTCTTTGTCATAAAGTATAGAATTTTTTTTATATATACAATAAATAATATCTCCAATTACAGTACTAATACTTTTTTCTATATCATTATTAGCTTCATTTTTCTTTAGCTCTTCTATATCTTCATATATATCTCTAAACTCTAGCTTTAAAAAGTTATAACTAAAGATTTTATCCATATATCCTCCAAGCTTATTATTTCTACTATTAGTTTATTATACGGTTACTACCTTTATTACGAATCAGAAATAATAAAAATCGCTACTAAAAATTGCCCCAGGGGCGCCCCGGAGGCGCCCCTGGGGCAACTCTTTAAAGAACTTTTGATAAAAAGTCTATCGTTCTTGGATTTTGAGGATTTGAGAATATTTGTTCTGGAGTACCTTGCTCTACTATATTTCCTTCATCCATAAATAATATTCTATCTCCAACTTCTCTTGCAAATCCCATTTCATGAGTAACAACTACCATTGTCATTCCTTCTTTTGCAAGATCTTTCATAACTGATAAAACTTCACCAACCATCTCTGGGTCTAATGCTGATGTTGGCTCATCAAATAACATAACATCTGGTTCCATTGCTAAAGCTCTTGCTATTGCTATTCTTTGCTTTTGTCCACCTGAAAGTGATGATGGATATGCTTTTGCCTTATTTGTTAATCCAACTCTTTCAAGAAGTTCAAGTGCTTTCTTTTCTGCCTGCTCCTTGCTAACTTTTTTTACCTTTAATGGTGCTATAGTTAAGTTTTCTAATACTGTTTTATGAGGAAAGAGATTAAACTGTTGAAAAACCATTCCCATCTTTTCTCTTATTTTATTTATATCTACTTTCTTTTTGTCAGTAATATCATTATCTTCAAATATTACATTTCCTGAAGTTGGTTCTTCTAATAGATTTAAACATCTTAAAAATGTACTTTTCCCTGAACCCGATGGCCCTATTACAACTACAACCTCACCTTTTTTAATATGTTCATCTATTCCTTTTAAAACATTATTTTTTCCAAAACTCTTATAAAGATTATTAACGTGAATCACTTTTTTTCATTCTCCTTTCTATAAGAGATATAATTCTACCTAATGTAAATGTCATTATAAAATAGAATCCTGCTGCTACTATATATGGCTCTAATCCAAGGTACGTAGAACCAGAAACTACTTTCCCAGCAAACATTAATTCATTAACTCCAATTATTGAAGCCATTGATGATTCCTTAATTATTGCAACAAATTCATTACCTATTGCAGGTAATATATTTTTAATTGCTTGTGGTATAACTATTAATACCATTGCTGTACTTTTTCTCATCCCTAAACTTCTTGCCGCTTCCATTTGACCTTTATCTACTGCCTCTATTCCAGCTCTTACAATTTCAGATACATATGCAGCTGAATTTAGTGCTATTGCTATTATTGCTGATGTAAATGGACTTAAATCTATTCCAAAAAACATCTTAGAACCAGCATACATAATTAATATTTGTAATAGCATAGGAGTTCCTCTTATTATTTCTATATAAACTACTGCTATTATTTTTAACGGTTTAATCTTCCAAATGTGAAACTTTGAAGTTTTCATAAAAAATAATATTGATCCAAACATTGCACCAAATAATACTGTTATTAAAGAAATTAATAATGTATATCCAGCACCTTTTAAGTAATATGGAAAATAATTATCTATAAAACTAAAATCAAAACCCATCTTAACCCCCCGAAATAATTAAATTAGGACTATAAGTTTATAGTCAGTTACCTATAGCCCCTTACATTACCTTTCTATTCTACTATATCTACACTTCCAGCTAATTCATTAGCTCTTACTACAAATTCATCTATCTTTCCTGATTTATTTAATTCAGTAATAACTTCATTAACTTTAGCCAATAGCTCTTCATTTCCCTTGGCTAGTGCAACTGCATTACCCCCAGTTGTTTCTTCATATATTGCTTTTCCTACTGCTAATTCCGAATTAGTTTTTACTGCCATTTCTGCCACTGGTTTTTCCATAACTATAGCGTCAACTTTTCCAGCCTTTAACTCTAAAATTAAGTTATTAACATTAGATAACTGTTGCAAATCTGCATTAGGAATCTCACTCTTTGCTATTTGTTCTTGAGTTGAACCTAATTGAACTCCAACTTTTATTCCTTCTAAATCCTTAAATGACTTATATTTTTCTATATCTTCTGCCCTTACTAATAATCCATGCTGTGAATTATAATAAATCTCTGAAAAATCTACTACTCTAGCTCTCTCTTCTGTAGGATTCATTCCTGATATTACCAAATCAACCTTTCCTGCTGGTAATGCTGATACTAATGCATCAAACTCCATCTCTTGAATAACTAACTCTACTCCTATTTCATCTGCTATTTCATTAGCTATATCTATATCAAATCCTCCAATAACGTCTTTTCCATTTTCATCTATATAATGGAACTCATATGGCGCATAATCTGCACTCATTCCAACAACTACTTGTCCTTTTTCTTTAATAGTCTCTAACAAATCCTTATCTGATTTATTATCGCTATTAGCTCCTCCACATCCAACTAGCCCCATAGTCATTATTCCTAATATTGAGCTTAAAATTACTTTTTTTATTAATCCCTTTTTCATATTTAAATCCCCCTTGTTTTTACATTTTTTACCTATCTCAAGTTTAATTATATCTCTTTTTTTCATATTTATGCAATAGTTTTTTGCATTTATGCATAAATATATAATTTATACATTTTTTATAAATTTACTCTTTTATTATTTATTATTTATTATTTTTATATGTTTCATGTGATTTAGTATAAATAAATTATATTTATTTAAAATTATTTTTCTATTTTGTCCATTTTTCTATTTACAATGAATAGAATATTATGAGCAACTTATATAAGTTATATTTATTTAGGAGTGATTTAATGACTACATTAAAAGAAAGACATCTATTTCCCGGAGGAAACAGTTCTAAAGGATTTTATTCTTTCTACAGATATGTACTTACACAAGATGATGCTAAGAGAATTCTTTGTATAAAGGGTGGACCTGGTACTGGTAAATCACAATTAATGAAGAAAGTTGGAGCTTATTTTGGACAAAAAGGTTATACAATTGAATACCATCATTGTTCTTCAGATCCTAATTCATTAGAT
>JAFNXG010000080.1 GCA_017383505.1 Clostridium sp. | reverse complement strand
TACCATTCATTCCGTAAGGTAATCCACCAACAGCCTTTATCTTATCTTTGCTTGTAAATACATATGCTTTTTCTCTAATTTCAATATTTACTAAACACTCAGGATTCTTAACATCCACTTCTAATCCATTTCCAAAGTGATGAAGAACATATCCTCCAACTTCTCTAGATGTTTCAAGAGAATTTAAATGGAATTTTTTATTTGCTCTATTAGTTTCAATTTTAAACGTCTTTGGATTTGCTTCTTTAACTTTTCTTAAAGCTTCTTCTTTTATAGCAGTAATATCTCTTTCTACTTCAGTAACTATACATATTTCAGCTACTCCAAAAACTTTTCTTACTCTTTCTACAGCAGCATCTATATCTTCTGCTTTTATAAATCCTCTTCCTTGGTCAGTAACATATTCAAATTGTAAACCTGAAAGCTTTTTTTCTATATTTTCTTTTAATTTTCTTTCAAACTTTCCTCTATTTAATCCTTTTAAAAATATTTCTGATGCATATTTAACTAATATTAATTTGTTACTCATCTTTTTACTCTCCTTAAAAACATTAATGACTTTTTAAGTACATCAATTGTATAATCTATTTCTTCTTTTGTATTTTGATATGAGAATGAAAATCTTATTGCTGATTCAATTTCTTTATTATTTAATCCTAAAGCCTTTATTACATAACTTCCATGAGCAGCACTACTTTTTGATGTACATGCAGAACCAGTAGCAACATATATACCTGAATCCTCTAGTAAATGTAGTAATACTTCAGCTCTTACTCCTAAGAAAGATACATTTAAAATGTATGGACTAAAACTATTCATTCCACTATTAATTCTAACATCCTTTATATCTTTTAATTTTTCTATAAAATACTCTTTTAATTCTGATATGTATTTATATCTTTCATCTATATTTTCAAAAGTAATCTTAGCTGCTTTTTCAAAACCAATTATAGCTGGAAGATTTTCAGTACCAGCTCTAAGACCTTTTTCTTGACCTCCACCTGATATAAGAGAATTTAATACTATTCCCTTCTTTATGTAGACAAAACCTGTACCTTTAGGTCCATGAATTTTATGCCCCGCTACTGTTAAAAAGTCTATTTTTGCTTTATTAACATCTATAGGTAACTTACCATAACCTTGAACAGCATCTACATGGAACTTAGCTCTAGAACTTCTTTCCTTTATTAAATTCCCTATTGCTTCAAGATCTTGAATAGCTCCCATTTCATTATTAACATACATTATAGATATTAAAGTTGTTTCTTTACGTATAGCCTCTTCTAAATCCTCTAATGATATTCTTCCTTCACTATCTACGTCTAAATATGTAATTTTAACACCATTCGCTTCTAATTCTTTACATGTATTAATTATTGAATGATGTTCAAATGTTGTTGTTATAAAGTGGTGCCCAGGTTTTAATAAACCTTTTAATATAAGGTTATTACCTTCACTTCCTCCAGATGTAAAATAAATCTCATCTCTATTACTTTTGATTGTAGATGCAAAATATTCTCTAGCCTCATTTAATCTCTTTTCACAATTCATCCCAATCTTATGTAAAGATGATGGATTGCCAAAATACTCTTTCATTCCATTACTTACTTCTTGGATTACTTCATCATAAGGCATAGTGGTAGCACTATTATCAAAATAAATATTCATTGACAATCACTCCTTTCTCTTAGTATTTACATCATAATAAAAATTTAAAATTCAAATTTTACCAATAATTATTATTTATTAATAAGCTCTATCTAATATTAATATTAGATTTTACCACTTAATTTGCCATAAGTAAACATTTTTCACTAATAAAATAAGCCTTCTATAATAATCACTCATTATAGAAGACTTACCATGTCTATTCTATTGTCATAAACTCAAGTTTATCAATAGCTAAGTAATATTAATTATTATCAGCTTTTAAAACTTTTGCACCTTGTTTATCAATAATTAGCTCTTTAATATCCCAATCAATATTATTTTCATTCATAAATTTTTTAAATTTATCTACAAATTTATTATTTTCTTCTTTAATAATTGTCATTAATGTTGGACCAGCTCCACTTAAAAAACAACTAAGCCCTCCAAGTTCTATTGCTTTATTATAAACTATATCAAAATCTTTAATAAGTTTACTTCTAAATGGTTGATGAATTTTATCTTTATTAGCTTCTTCCAATAATTCATAATTACCATTTGCAAATACTGATATAAGTAATGCTGCCCTACTTATATTATAAATACAATCATTAAATGTAACTTCTGATGGTAATATGGCTCTTGCTTTTTCTGTTGAAAGTTTAAATTTAGGGATTAAAGCAATAAACTTTATTCCTTCTTTAACATTTACAGAATTATAAATTATCCTCTTGTCATCAAGAATTATTGCAGAAATTAAGCCTCCAAAAATAGCAGGACATACATTATCAGGATGACCTTCAATTTTAACTGCTAAATCTAATACTTCTTCCTTATTCACATCTTTTCCCATCAATGCAAATGCCCCAATAAGTCCTGCCACTATACAGCTAGAACTTGATCCTAATCCTCTTGATATTGGAATATCTTGTTCTATAATTTTAATTCTTAGCCCATTAAAACTAAAATTATATTTATCAAAAACCCTT
This sequence comes from Clostridium sp., assembly GCA_017383505.1. Taxonomy (GTDB): domain Bacteria; phylum Bacillota; class Clostridia; order Clostridiales; family Clostridiaceae; genus Clostridium. The sequence goes on along the minus strand of JAFNXG010000080.1, from coordinate 6,144 downwards.
TTCATTGCCATGAAAATTATATTATTTTTATTCTGGAACTCTTTTTCTACTCCTTCAAAAACTATATCATTTTTGTCCTCTATAGAAAACTCGTACTCATTATAGCATGTTAGTGCTATTCCCAACGAATCAAAAGCTGGCCCCAAATTAGCTGATGTTGCCGGAACTCTAACTCTAACCATTTTTATTTTCCTCTAAAAACTTTATTAATACATCTTTCATATAATCTTTATGGCAGTTATCTTTATGAATTATATTTTTACTTTCTAAATTTTTTAAATTATTAGGTATATCTACATGTGTTTCTTCATTTAATAATTTTAATATTTCAAAATCACTTCTATTTGATACATCAATTCCTAAAGCCCTACAGATACTCTTAGGGAATTTATATGGACTTGCTGTTGATGCAATTAACGCTTGTTTATTATCACCAGTTTCTTTTTTGTATTTATTTAATACTACATAACCAACAGCAGTATGCGTATCCATTAAATATCCGTCATTTTTATAAACTTCTTTGATTGCCTTATACACTTCATCAGTTGATGCATAATTACCATAAAAATCTTTTAAAAACTCTTTAGCATTTTTGGAAATTGAATACACACCTTTTTCATTTAATTCTTTCATAAGTTTATTGACTTCACTTGAGCTTCTATTATTAGCTTCAAATAATAATCTTTCTAAATTTGATGAAATTAAAATATCCATTGATGGTGATTCTGTTAATATTAATTCTCTTCTTTTATCATATACTCCTGTATTTAAAAACTCTGTTAATACATTATTTTCATTAGATGAACATATTAGCTTATCTATAGGAAGCCCCATTATTTTACCATAGTATGCAGCTAATATATTTCCAAAGTTCCCCGTTGGAACTACTATATTTATCTTATCGCCCTCTTTTATTTTTTGCTTATTTACTAAATTAAAATACCCGTAAAAATAATAAACTATTTGTGGTATTAATCTACCAATATTAATTGAATTAGCCGAAGATAATAAAAAGTTTTTTTCTTTTAACTCTTCTTTTAATTCATTATCCCCAAATATTGCTTTAACTCCACTTTGAGCGTTATCAAAATTCCCCTTAATTCCAATAACTTTTACGTTATTACCTTCTTGAGTAATCATTTGTTTTTTTTGAATTTCACTTACACCATTTTCTGGGTAGTAGACTACAACTTTAAACCCATCAACATTACTAAATCCTTGTAATGCAGCTTTTCCTGTATCTCCAGATGTTGCAGTTAATATAACTATTTGTTCATCTATATTTCTTTTTTTCTTTGCAGCTTTCATTACTTGTGGTAAAAATAACAAAGCTGCATCTTTAAAGGCTGATGTAGGCCCATGATATAACTCTAAAAAGCCTTTTTCTTCTCTTACATAGAATTTATCATTATATGCAGTATTTATAGCTTCTTTTAAATTATCATCTCCAATATCATCAAAAAAATTTCTAATTATTTCATATGCTAATTCTTCATAAGAAAGGCTCATTTTCTCTTTCAAATTATCATATAGTTTTGGAAATGCTATGGGAACATATAGTCCTCCATCATTCGCAATTCCATTTATAATTGCTTCAGAAGATGAAAATTCTTTCCCATTTCCCCTAGTACTTATAAATTTCATTTTACCCCCCCATTACTATTTCTATTTTCCATCTTCTGTATAATTTTTGTATAAATTTATAGTTATATATTACCATATTTCCCCTATAAGATACAACGATTTCTTTGTAGAAAACATCAACAAAGCTACTTTAAATTTTATATTAAAGTAGCTTTATTTAAACTAATTTATTTTTTAGATTTTATAAGAAGATATACGCTATTTATTAAGAATATTATTCCTGAAAAGAATATTACTAATAACCATTGTCCTAAATTTAATGCTACCGTATTAAATATTCCACCCAAAAATGGAATATATAATATGCAACATATCATTGTAATTGAAACAGCTACCGCCCCTATTAAATATGGATTAGTAAATATGCTAATTTCAAATATGGAATGCCTTTCTGATCTACATTCAAAAACATGTAAAAGTTGTGACATAACTAATGTACATAATGCAATAGTTCTACATGTTGCTAAATTCATTCCATAATACCTTCCAACCATAAATGAAAGCAATGTACAAATACCTATTAAGCACCCTCTAACAACAATTTTTTCCCAAAGTCCTCTTGCGAAAATGCCTTCATTCTTTTCTCTTGGTGTTTGTCTCATTATATCTTTATCAGCTGGATCTACTCCTAAAGCAATAGCTGGAAGTCCATCTGTAGCAAGATTTACCAATAGTATTTGTATTGGTGTAAGAGGATTTGGTAAATAAAATAATGAGGCTAAGAACATTGTTAATACTTCTCCAAGGTTACAAGATAGTAAATATCTAATAAACTTTCTTATATTATCATATATAGTTCTTCCTTCCTCAACAGCTGAAACTATCGTAGCAAAATTATCATCCATTAAAACCATAGATGCTGCTTCTTTAGTAACATCTGTACCTGATATCCCCATAGCAACACCAATATCAGCTTCTTTTATTGCTGGAGCATCATTAACACCATCACCAGTCATTGCAACTATATTATTATTCTTTTTAAAAGCTTTTACTATTCTTAACTTATGATTCGGTGATACTCTAGCAAAAACTCTTAACTTTTCTACTCTTTTTACCAATTCATCATCAGACATTTTTTCTAGTTCATCACCTGTAATAGCTTGGTCATCAGTATTACAAATATTAATACTCTTTGCAATTGCTAATGCAGTATTTTTATGGTCACCTGTAATCATTACTGGCTTAACACCTGCCATTTTACACTTTAAAACAGCATCTTTAACTTCTATTCTTGGAGGATCCATACTTCCTGCTACACCTAAAAATATTAAATTACACTCTACAGAATCATTTTTAACTATATTTTCCTCTTTGTATGCAGCTGCTATACATCTTAATGCTCTATTGGACATAGATTCGATATAACTATAAATTTGCTTTTTCTTTTGAGCTGTAAGTGGTTTTACTTTCCCATTTTCTAAAACTGAATTACATCTTTCTAAAACCCTCTCTGGTGCTCCCTTCATATAGCAGGTATCTTTACCATTTTTATTAATTATTACAGTCATCATTTTTCTAGTAGAATCAAAAGGTATTTCATATATTCTATTTGCTTTAGAAATAAACTTTTCAACCTCCTGTGTATCTTTATAAAAAGCTTTAACTAAAGCAGTTTCTGTTGGATCTCCCATAACAGCTTTTTCAATATCTTTTATCTCATAATTATAATTTGTATCATTACAATATATAAAAGCTTCTTTAAGCTTTTCACAATCGCTTAATTTTTCTTTATCTAATTCAAATATTTTTCCATTTACTAATATTTCTTTCACAGTCATTTTATTTTGTGTTAATGTACCTGTCTTATCAGAGCAAATTACAGATGTACAACCTAAAGTTTCAACTGCTGGTAGCTTTCTTACTAATGCATTTCTTTTTAACATTCTACCAACACCTAAAGCTAGAGCAACAGTTACTATAGCTGCTAAACCTTCCGGTATTGCAGCAACAGCTAAAGATACCCCTAAAAGGAACATCTCTGTAATATTATTTCCTCTTATTATTCCAAGAACAGTTACTATTACACATACTACAATACAAATAATAACTAATATTTTGCCTAAAGAGTTTAATCTTTCTTTTAAAGGTGATCTCTCTTCCTCTATATTATCTAAAAGATTAGCTATTTTACCCATTTCAGTTTTCATACCAATAGAGTCAACTAATAACAAACCCCTACCTTTTAAAACTATAGTTCCCATATATCCTTCGTTTTTACCTTTAGCTGTATCCTTTGATATCCCTACTGATTCACCTGTTAATAAAGATTCATCAATTACCATATTAGCTGCATCAATAAATGTTCCATCTGCTGGTATTCTATCTCCTGCTTCTAGTACTACTAAATCTCCAATGGTTAATTCTCTTGAGTTTATAACTTTAATATTTCCATCTCTTATAGCTTTACATGTTGGTGCTGCTAATTCTTGCAATGCTTCTAGTGATTTTTCTGTTCTAAACTCCTGAACAAATCCTAATATTGCATTTACAATTACAATAATAAATATTGTCATTGCATCTGCCTTATCTCCAATAACCCCCGATATAATAGTGGCACCTATTAATACCCATACTAAGAAATCATTAAATTGAGCCAAAAAAATTAAAAATGGTGACTTTTTCTTTTTATGTTTAAGTTCATTTAAACCATATGTTTTAATTCTCTTTTCAGCTTCTCTAGTACTTAATCCCCTAGTAAATTCTTTTTCCTGTATCACCCTTTCTCCTCCTCATTAAGAACTCTTCTATAATATATATTAATGTTTATGTAATACTATGAATAATTAAGTTGATTTTCTATTTATATACATTACATTTTTATTTACAAATTACTCTTAGAAATATAGAATAGTAATATGCGTAAAATATAAATAAAGCTATTAACTAAAAACTTTATTTAAAAACACTAAGGAGGGCGTATTACATGAAAGATGTAATTTATGTAACTGGTCATAAAAATCCAGATTCAGATTCAATATGTGCAGCTTATGCATATGCTGAGTTTAAGAATAAAATTGGCGATACTGAAGCTGTAGCTTGTAGACTTGGTAATGTTAACCAAGAAACTCAATTTATATTAGACTACTTCAATGCAGAAGCACCAAAATTTTTAAATACAGTAAAATTAAAAGTGGAAGACTTACAATTTGATAAAATAAGTCCAATTTCTGCTGATATCTCTTTAAAAACTGCTTGGACAATCATGAGAGATAAAAACATAAAGACTTTACCAGTAGCTGATGAAAATGAACATTTATTAGGAGTATTAGCTGTTGCTAACCTAACTTCTTGCTACATGGATATATGGGATAACAGAATATTAGCTAAAAGTAATACATCTTTAGATAATATTGTTGATACTTTATCTGCTAAAGTTGCTTATATGAATGAAAATACAAAGTGTTTCCCTGGTAAAATAGCAGTTACTGCTATGGAAGCTGATACTATAACTGAGCACATAGAAGCCGGAGATATAGCTATCGTTGGTGATAGGGAAGAAGCACAAGCTGCATTAATAAATCTTAATGTTTCATTAATGATAGTTACTGGTGGATATGCTCCATCTGAAAATATAATAAACTTAGCTAAAGAACATGGTGTAACTGTTATAGTAACTCAACATGATTCATTTACTGCTTCAAGACTTATTGTACAAAGTATCCCAGTTGGATATGTAATGGTTAAAGAAAACATAGTTTCTTTCAGAGCTGATGATTTAGTTGATGATATAAAAGGAATTATGGCTGAAACTAGATTCAGAAGTTATCCTGTTTTAGATGAAAACGGAAGAGTTTTAGGTACTGTTTCTAGATACCATTTAATCTCTAACCACAAAAAGAAAGTTATCCAAGTTGACCATAATGAAAGAGGTCAATCTGTTGATGGCTTAGAAGATGCTGAAATATTAGAAATCATCGACCACCACAGAGTTGCTGATATTCAAACTAATAACCCAATTTACTTCAGAAATGAACCAGTTGGAAGTACTTCAACAATAGTTGCTAAATGCTTCTTTGAAAGTGGAATAAGACCATCAAGAAAAGCTGCAGGACTTCTTTGTGGTGCAATAATTTCTGATACATTATTATTCAGAAGTCCAACTTGCACTCCACAAGATCAATATATATGCAAAAAGCTTGCTGAAATTGCTGGTATAAACATAGAAGAATTTGCAAAAGAAATGTTTAAAGCAGGTACTTCATTAAAAGGTAAGACTGTTGAACAAATCTTCAACACAGACTTCAAACCATTCACTATTGAAGGTACTAAAGTAGGTATTTCTCAAGTTAATACAATGGATATTGATGGATTCATGCCTTTAAAAGAAGAAATGTTAAACTACATGGATCAAAAAGCTAAAGAAGCTGGATTAGAAATGGTTATGCTATTATTAACTGATATCTTAAACGAAGGTTCTGAAATATTAGTTACAGGTGCTAAACCTGAAATAGTTGAAAAAGCATTTAAGGTTACATTAAAAGATAAAGGTGCATTCCTTCC
>JAFNXG010000079.1 GCA_017383505.1 Clostridium sp. | reverse complement strand
ACAATAATCAAAATCTATCATATTAACTTCATTTTCATCAATTATAAAATTATGATGTGCTAAATCTAAATGGCATATTACCATATTATTACTATCAGAATAAATTTCATTATATGAGCTATTGCTTAATAAATTTATACTCCTATTTAAATCATTCTTTGCCTTTGAAACATTCGCTAAAAACAACGTATCAAATTCATTTTTATATCTAAATTTTCCTATAACTCTTTCAGCTTCAGATATAAAGCATAAATCGTTTAAAAATTCATAAATCAAATTATTAGATTTATTTAATTTCAATTCTTCTTCGGTTATTTTACTAATTATATTTTCTGAAGCATTATGAAAATTTGCTAAAGCTTTTGTACACCATTCAACTTCAAGGGGATTTGTAAATGAAGCTTCTCTCCCATCTATCATATCTAATAAAACATAAGATTTACCTTTCCAATTTGTAACTATATGATTTTCTGAGTTTTTACAGTATTGAAGTATATATTTATCATTTTGCTTAATTATATTTAAAATCTTATCTATAAATCTAATTCTTTCTTTAGATGAATTAATACTCTTTAATATTTTCTTCCCTTTATTTGTGAATAAAACAAAAACTTTCCTTAATGGAATAATATCATAAACTTCTACTCCTAGCTTATTAAAAAATTCTTCGCTTAAATCATAGCTACATAAAATCTTTTTATCTATATATCTAAATCTGTTCATTTTTTTCCTCCACTCATAAAAGTTCAATACCATCTATCTTTTGAGATATATTAATTTCTCTTACCCATTCTTCATCACTAAATTTTGATCTATTTTCTTTCATTTTCAATAAAGTTTTTACCGATTCAATTGGAAAATTAGCTAACATTCTAATATAATCTATACTTTCTTTATTTAAATTAGATTTATAAACAAAATCTCTTATTACCTCTAAAATATTTCCACTAAAATCTCTCTTCTTTATCCTCTTTATATAACTATAACAATCATGTTCGATCATATTATAAGAAATATATCGTATAGTTCTTATATTAATTTCTAATCCTTTTTTCTTTAAACTTCCTTCATCCACTCTTCCTAAACAAACCTCATATTTATTCATACTCCTCATTATTATTTTTAAGTACTCATCTTCATTTAAAATACTTAACGCTTTATTAGCTTTTTTTAATATTTTTTTTCCCTCTTCTATAATAAAAAAATCAAAATCACTCTTTTCAGTTTTTTCCTCAAAAAACTTTATTACTTTAGAAGTTCTTTTACTTTGGACTATAAATGATTCTAAGTCCCTTCCTATAGAGCTTTCAATTCTAGGAATTATATTATTTTTTTTACCCTCTAAAATTTTGTGCACTTCTATTATTAATGATATTTGATTATCAACATCTAATATATTATTTTTCCTATTCTCTTTTGGAAAATTTTCTTCACCTACAATAATTCCATTACTACTTAAAAACTCTAGTATATTCAAATACTACTCACTCCCTTAACTAAAATACTCATCTAAAAATTCTTCTCTATCATCAATATCCTCTAAATATCTTTGTATTTTATCAATAAATATTTTTTCTTCCCAAGGTTGTTGCTCCCAATAATATTGAAGTCCTATTTGCCAAAAAGTTTGCGGAAATCTAATAAACTCCCTTATTAGTGTTAATTCTTCATTATATATATTGTTGCTCTTACAATAGTTATCTAATATTAAATTTGCTTTTTCTTTGCTCCATTTTCCGTCTTTCATTGCTCTAATTAATAAAGATGAGAGATCATGTAAATGACTATCTAATATACAATAATCAAAATCTATTACATTAAATTTTCCATTTTCATCAACCAAAATATTATGATGTGCAAAATCATGATGGCAAAATCCCATTTTAATAACTTCTTTATTCATAATTTTTATATAATTACTACTTTTTAAACCATTTAATGCTCTTTCTGCTCTTTTCAATTCAGCTTCTATATTATCTAAAAATATATAATCAAAATCAGACTTATATGCTTTTTGAAAAATCCTTTTTTTGAAATCTAATATCTCATTATATCTAGTTTTAAAAACATTTATCCATGAATACCATCCTATTCTAGGATTCATTTCTCTAGTTAATATAAATCCGCAACTACATTTATGGAGTTCACCTAACTTTTTAGCTACTTGTCCTAATTCTATAGGATTATTATAATTACTTACTCTAGATGGTACCCATTGAGTTATATATGCATATTCATTCTCTAGCTTTATATAATCTCCACCTTTATTATTTTTTAATATAGCTGGAGTACTATCAAAATCTCGCTTTTGAAGATGCTTTATAGCCGATAAGATAAATAAAAAATGTCCAAAGTCATATTTAATTTTTTTTACTGCATACTCTGAATTTTCCGTCTCAACTTTATAACTATTCTTTACCTTCTCAATGGATTTTATCTCCATATCATAATTAAGTTCTATAGATTTTTTAATAATATCTATATTCATAGCTAACTCCTAAAGCTTTATTCATTTCATTATATGAAATTATATATTTCGTTGTGTTTACTATCACATAAATTACTTATTTATAATATTTATAATATTATAGGTTTTTAGGAGGCGTTAAAATTGAAATTTTCAATAGATGCTAGAGGGATAAATTTATATAAAGGTTCTGGTATAGGTACTTATATAGAAAATCTACTTAAAGAGCTTCTTAATATAGATAATAAGAATGACTATTCTATCTTTTGGACAGGAGAAAATTATAACAACTATAAAAATAAAAATTCCAAAATAATATTTACATCCAAGAAACATGGTGCCTTTTATGAAAATTATTACTATCCTAATTATATTAGTGAGAATAAAATAGACCTACATCATATCCCTCAAAATGGAATTGGATTAAGTAGTCTATACACATCCCCTGTAATAGTAACTATTCATGATTTAATTCCTTACATTTTGCCTGAAACCGTTGGACGTGGTTACTTAGAAAGATTTTTAAAAGATATGCCTTTAATCATTAAAAACTCTACTGCAATATTAACAGTATCTGAATACTCTAAAAAAGATATTATTAAATTCTTTCCTTCTATTAATGAAGAAAAAATATTTGTTACACCTCTTGCAGCAAATAAAAGTTATAAACCATTAAATAAAATAGATTGTTCTAATTATATAAAAAATAAATATAAAATTGATTCTCCTTTTATATTATATATAGGTGGATTTAGTACTAGAAAAAATGTAAAAGAGCTTATTTTGGCTTTTAAAAAAATTCAAAAATCTTTAAAAAAAGACTATAAATTAGTTTTATGTGGTGCAATAAAAGATGAAGGTTTAAAACTACAAGATTTATGTAAAGAATTATTAATAGATGATAAAATTATATTTACAGGATTTGTAATAGATGATGACTTACCTATTTTCTACAATGCCTCCAGTGCTTTTATTTATCCATCTTTATATGAAGGCTTTGGACTTCCACCACTTGAAGCTATGAGCTGTTCCACTCCTGTAATTGCTTCAAATCTTACTTCTATTCCTGAAGTAACTAATAATTGTGCTATATTAATAGATCCTTTTAATAAAGATGAATTAGCTTCAGCAATAATTAATCTCCTAAATTCTGAATCCTTATTAGAGGAATATAGTCAAAAGGGGTATAAAAATAGCTTAAACTTTACCTGGAAAAATACAGCTATCTCTACTTTAAAAGCTTATGAAAGTATAATATAAAAAAAACTAAGGTTATGTAAAACATAGCCTTAGTTTCTTAGAATAACTTAACTTTATATATTTGATGTTAACATTATTGTAGTATTTTGAGTTTTTCCATCTCTTATAAATTCAATATTTATTGTATCGCCTTCGTTTTTAGAATTTTTAACTTCTTGTAACTCTTCAAAAGTTTTAACTCTCTTTCCATCAGCTTTAACTATTAAATCTCCAGGTCTTAATCCTGCTTTTTCTGCTGGTGAAAACTCATTAACTTCAACTATATAAAGGCCTTCTTCTAAGTTAAGTTGTTTAGCCATATCAGAAGTAATAACTCTTATTGATACTCCTAAATTTAATATTGGCTTAGATAATGATTCAATTTTATCTTTAACATCATTAATAGGAATTGCGAATCCTATACCTTCTGCACCATCACTTGCCTTTAATGTATTTATTCCTACAACTTGCCCCTTAGTATTTATTAATGGTCCTCCACTATTACCTGAATTAATAGCCGCATCTGTTTGTATTAAGTTTGTATTAACTCCTGTTTCAGTTTCTACACTTCTATTTAATGCACTTACTATTCCTTTAGTTAAAGTAGATGATAATTCTTTAGATAGTGGATTACCTATAGCTAATACTTCTTCTCCTGGCTGTAATGCATCAGAATCTCCTAACTCTACAACTCCTGGAACCTCTATATTTTCATTAATTTTTATCATAGCTACGTCTTGATTTTCATCATAATTCACTACAGATGCCTTTACTTCTCTACCATCACTTAAAGTTACAGTAACTTCTTTCGCACCTTCTATAACATGATAGTTTGTTAATATATATCCATCAGTATTTATTATAAATCCTGATCCCATGCCTTCTGTCTCTTGTTGGAACCATCCATTGATACTTTGAATACTCTTAGTAGACACCATAACTACTGCTGGAGCTACCTTTTTATATATATCTGCTGCTGACATCGCGTTATTATCACTAGCAAATGATACTGGATCTAACTTTATAGATGATCCTGAATTATTTTTATTACTATTACCAGCTATAAAATAAGTTACTCCTGAACCAACTACACCACCACATAGTGAACATATTATGGCAATTGCTATATATTTAGACATACCATTTCTATTTTTCTTTCTTTTCTTTTTCTTTGGTTCTTCATTAAAATTAGTTCCTTGGTCTCCATCATCATTTATTTCAGTTTCGCTATAAGCTACATCATAAATATTCTCATTATCCATATATACTAACTCCTTCTTTATATATTTATTCTATACATATAATATAACCATACATTGTGTCAAATATATGACAGCAAAATAGTTATTTAAAATATAAAAAAAGCTGTATCAAAATAAATTTAATACAGCTCCTACATTACTTATTTTTTTTCTGTTCTGATATGTATTGCAACTTTTTAATAGTTTGATGTATAGCATTTAAAATATTCTCTTTATCATTTAATGCTAAAAAGTCTTTTTTACAATTAGTTACAGATACTGTTGTTAACTCTTCGCTACCTAAATTTTGTAATGGATCATTTTCATCTCTTGTAATTAAATAATATGGAATATCACTAAATACTCCTTCTTTTTGACTATTACTTGCTCCATCAAGTATATTATTTAATTCCTTATAAACTGCTGTTGTATAGCTCGATTTAGTTCTTAATGTTAAAAACTCATCTAAATTTTCCTCTAAAAGACCTGATTCATAATCTTTTATATTTATATCTAAATTAAGCTTGTCCAGAAGCATTGTAATCCCAAATTTAGACCCAATCATTTCAAGTCCCCTTCTTAACTTAGTTATACTCTTACTCTTTTGATATTCTTTACTCTGAGTCTCTTTTTCATTAATAGGATCAATCATTATCGCAGCGGAAACAGAATCTTTAAATTGCTCTGCGAAACTAGTTAACACAAGAGAACCATATCCTTCTCCAACAATTATATATGGTCCCGATAATCCTGCTTTTCTTAATAATATCTTTAAATCCATTGCCTGCTCTTCAGGTGTTCTTCCTGAAGATATATCACTATATCCATATCCCTGTCTATTATATACAAATGTTCTTATATTATTATCTTTGCTTAGTTCATTTACAATAGGAGTCCATTCTTCTAATGTTGCCCCCATATCTCCATCAAAAATAATAGTATACTTACCTTGCCCTTGAATTCTATAATCTAATCTTTGATTATTAACCGTTGTATAATTTACCTTTTTTCTTAATCTTTCTTTATCAATAAAATTAACTACACTTTGAGTAACAACGCCGATAATTACTACCATAAGAATTATACTTAATATTAATTTAACCTTCTCCTTAGGTTTTCTCTGCCTTTTCATATTTACTGCGCGTACTCCATTTGAATACGGTAAAAATTTCATTTTACTACTCTCCCACATTTTCTTATATAAATTAAATATAAATATTATTATATAAAGATATATTAAAGTTATATTTTACCCCTTAAATTTAAAATATTCTATTTATTTAATTTTAAATTAGGCTTTGCATTTAAGTTTAAATCACTAATTTCACCATTTATAAATTTAAAGTAAGCTGCACTTCCGATCATAGCAGCATTATCAGTACATAAAATTGGTGCTGGGAATAAAACTTCTATTCCTCTCTTTGATGCCTCATTAATAAGTATTTCTCTTAAACTTGAATTTGAGGCTACCCCACCAGCAATTGCAATTGTTTTTATATTTCTCTTTTTACATGTTAGTAATACATTTTCTTTTAAAACATTTATAACGGCATATTGGAATGAAGCTGCAACATCAGCCTTATTTACTTCTATATTCTGCATCTTACATTTATTTAAATAATTAAGTACTGCTGATTTTACCCCACTAAATGAAAAGTCTAAAGTTTCTTCATGGAAGTTAGCTTTTGGGAATACTATAGCCTTAGGGTTTCCTTCCTTTGCTAGCTTATCAATTTTAGGTCCACCTGGATATCCTAATCCTAAAGCTCTTGCAACCTTATCATATGCTTCTCCAGCTGCATCATCTCTAGTTTGCCCTATCACTTCATAATCTCCATAGTTCTTAACATGAACTATAAAAGTATGACCTCCTGATACTACTAAAGATACAAATGGAGGTTTTAATTCTTTATGTTGAATATAATTAGCACAAATATGTCCTTCTATATGATTAACACCTACTAATGGTTTTTTTATTGATAATGCTAATCCTTTTGCAAATTGTAGTCCAACTAATAACGCTCCTACTAATCCTGGACCATATGTAACTCCAATTGCATCAATTTTATCCAAAGTAATATTAGCCTCATCTAATGCCTCTTGTACAACACCACTAATAGCTTCAATATGCATTCTTGATGCAACTTCTGGTACTACTCCACCATATTTTTTATGTGTATCTATTTGAGAAGCTATTATATTAGATAATACTTCCCTTCCATTAACAACAACCGCTGCTGATGTTTCATCACAACTTGATTCTATTGCTAAAATATATTTATCTTCCATCTATTTTACCTCTTCTTTTTCTACTATATAACACCTAATGTATTATAGCGTAATACTAAAACATAATCAAATTATTACTTGTTAATATAACTTACCTAATGTATAGTTTAAATATACTAATATTATGCAATATAAGCTATATAATATATAACAATGATTATTATATACCTTTATAAATTTTTATTCATTATTTTTATTTAGATTTATTAATTTTAAATATTTTTTAATATTTAAATACTTGATTAATATAATTATTAACATTATTATTTTATTTTATATCACTATTCTTATATATCTTAGGAGAATATAAATGAAGTCATATGCAAAAATAATAGTTTTAGGATCTCCTATAACTAAATCAAACTTTAAATTACATAATAAAGATGGTAGAGCTATTTTACCTTATAATACTGGAAAATCGTATGATAAATATGCTTTGTATGAGGAAGAAATTGCTTATCATGCTAGAAGTCAAAACCCTAATATAATACTTGAAGAATCTTTAATAGCTATATTAAAGGTTTATTATAAAAGTGAAAAAAGACATCCTGATACTGCTAATATAACTAAAAGTATTTTTGATGGTATTGAAAAAAGCGGTTTAATAGTTAATGACGCACAAATAAGAAGAATCATAGTAGAAGAGTTTTATGATAAAGAAAATCCTAGATTTGAATTAGAGTTTTTTGGAGAAAGTGAATATTCAATATCTTATTCTATACTAGAAAAGTCATCCCCTGATGAAAAAAGAATTTATTCCCCACTAAGAAATTCACTGAACTCTAATATAAAATCAACTAAAAAAGATACTACAAAAGAAAAATCTGCTAGTTCAACTTCCTCTATAAATAAATGTTCTATGTGCAATAAAATTTTAAAGGAAGATAATTACATAAAAGCTGATAAAGGAAAAACTCTTATCTGCAAAGGTTGTTTTAATAAATTATTTTAAGGAGTATTTTATTATGAATGATATATATGTATTTTTAGGAGATAGTTTAATATATGGCTATGGAGTTAGACATACTGATAATTGGGTTAATAAACTTAAATCTAAGTATAATTTAAATTTATATAATAAGGGTGTAAATGGTAGTACTTCTACTGATATGCTTATTCGCTTTCAACAGGATGCTCTAGATTTAAATCCTAAAGTGTTATTTTTAATGGCCGGTACAAATGATTTATTATCTAATAGAAATATATATTCTATCATAAATAATATTGAAATAATGATTAAAGACGCCTTAAATGAAAATATAGAAATTATTATTGGTATACCACCTAACATTATTCCTGCAATAGCAAATAACTTGTTTATGAAATGTGATACATATAATTATTGTAAAGAATCACTACCACTACTAAAAGATGAGTTAATTAAACTTTGTAATACTTATTCAATAAGATTTGTAGATTTCTATTCAGCCACCCAAGATAAGGAAAACTTATCTGAGTTATATCTTGATGGCATTCACCTTAACCCATTAGGTCAAGATGTTTTACTAAAAACATTTGAGCATAGTATTATAATGTAATAAAATAGAAAGCCTTTAAATTAGGCTTTCTATTTTATTTATAACTCTATTTCTCTAAAATTAATTTAGCTACTTGTTTTCCTACTTTTATACCACTTTCTCCACTTTTAAATAATCCTGAAATACCAGTATCCATAGTTCCACATATAAATATTCCATCAACAGATGTGCAATTATCTTCATTATAAATTTTATCTCCACTCATCATAACACTCATTTTTCTAATGAAATCTGTATCTGGTAGATATCCGACAGATAAAATTAATGAATCACATTCAACTGAAGTAATTTCATCAGTTTCTTCATTTTTAATCTTAGCTAAATTTATTCTTTCTTCTCCCTCAATCTCAACTACTTCACTTCTATATATTATAGGAATATTAAATCCATTTACAATATCTAATTCATCTCTATTAAAAGATTTTCTCTCTGTTACTATTCCCTTTACTTCTGCTCCCTCTATTACCAATCTTCTAGCTAATATAAGAGTGCAAATATTAGAACCACATATTATACTTTTTTTACCTGGTAAATATCCATTATAATTTACTAGTCTATGAGCTGCTCCAACTGTAAATATTCCTGTAAATTTGTGAATTGGTACCATTATGTTACCTGTATACTTTTCTCTACATCCAGCAGCTAAAATTATGGCTTCAGCTTTAATTTCTTGTAATCCTTCATTTGGGTTAACATATGTTATTATTTTATCCCTATTTATTTCTAAAACCATAGTATCTATCTTATACTGACCACCTAGACTCTTATAATCTTTTATTAAAAAACTTCCAAGTTCTGGTCCAGTAACTACTTTATTTAAATAATATTCTCCAAAGCCATTATCTATAAATAAGTTTAAATTTCCACCTAGTACGTCTTCCTTCTCTAAAATTAATACACTCTTAACTCCACACTGTAAAGCTGATATACCAGCTGATAGACCTGATGCACCTGACCCAATTATAACTATATCATACTTATTCATTCTTTGATCCCTCTCCAGCAACGGAAAGCTCCTTTATTAAAACACTCGGACTACCTACACTACTCATAGGGAACTTTAAGTCACTTCCTATCTCTTCAATATTCTTTAATAAGGTGAAGAAATTTCCTGCTACTGTTATTTGCTCTACTGGATGACACTTAACTCCATTTTCTATATAAAATCCCTTTGCAGCTAAAGAAAAATCTCCAGTTATGGAATTAGCTCCTGAATGTAGTCCTGCAAAATCAGTTATTAATAATCCTTTATTTACTTTCTTCATAATCTCATCTAGAGAATTTTTTCCTGGCTCTATATAGAAGTTTGTTGGTGATACTGATATTGGTGATGCATAAGAAGCTTTAAATCCATTTCCAGTTGATTTAATACCAGCTTTATTGGCAGTCTTTAAGTTATGAAGTAAACTATCTAATTTTCCATTCTTTATTAAGTATGTCTTTTGAGTAGCTACACCTTCATCATCAAATCCAACTGATGATAATCCATCCTTTAAATGAGGGTCATCAACTAAATTAACTATATCTGTCGCAATTATTTCTCCCTCTTTTCCTTTTAATAAACTTAATCCTTTCTGAACTGCATCTCCACTAAATACGCCTGCAAAAGTAGAGATAAGAGATACCATAGCATCACTATTTATAATTACCTTATAATTTCCTGATTCTACAGAAGTTCCTCCAATTTTACTTAAGGCTTCATCAACACCCATTTTAGCTATATCATAAGGATTAACATCTTCTAATGATTTAGCAACAACATAACCAAATCCATCATACATATTATTCCCTTCCTTAACAATTGGAACAACATATGCTGTTAATATATTAGATTTATTGTGTAAACTTAAGCCTTTAGAATTTATAATTCCATATTTCCCTGAACTATATGATACTGCACATCCACTAAAACCTTCTACCTTATCACAATACTTCTTTGCTTCATTTTCCATGTCTAATGCAATCTTTATTAACTTATCTGCTGGAATATTTTCTAGTGCAGTATGATAATTATTAATTTCCTTATATTCTTTATCTCCATCATAAATGAACTGTACGTCTTCACTTTCAATAGCTAATACATTTTCCTTTGCTTTATTTACAAGCATGTCTATTGCATATTCATCTAGTATTTCTGTATAAGAATATCCGATTCTATCCCCAAGTTTGCCTCTAAAAGATAGTCCCGCTGAATTATTAACATTATACTTTTCAACTTCACTTTTATATACACTTATACTTAAACTTTCTCTATCAACATAATAAACTTCATATTCTGAGAATCCAGAATCCTTTGCTTTCTTAAATAACTTTTCTACAAATAAATTTAATTCCATATACTTCCCTCCTATCTTCCACCTACAGTTATTTCTTTTACCCTAATCATAGGTTGACCTACATTAGTAGCTATACTTCCAGATGAAGATCCACACATTCCTTGACCTTGATCCATATTATTTCCAACCATATCAATATCCATTAATATTTCGCTACCCTTACCAATTAAACTAGCACCTCTAACAGGCTCTTGAATAACTCCATTTTTTATTAAATACCCTTCTGAAACAGCAAAGTTAAATTCTCCTGTAACAGGATTTACAGATCCTCCACCCATTTTCTTAGCATATAATCCATCGCTTATAGATTTAATTATATCTTCTGGATTATCATCTCCATTTGCAATATAGGTATTGGTCATTCTAGATGTTGGTGCAAATCTATAGCTTTGTCTTCTGCTGTTTCCTGTTGGTTCCATTCCCATTCTACGACCATTTAATTTATCTATCATATAAGATTTTAATATACCATTTTCTATAAGAACATTCTTTTGAGTTTTATTTCCTTCATCATCTATATTCAATGATCCCCATGCATTTGGAATTGTTCCATCATCAATAGCAGTTACTTTAGTTGATGCTATTTGTTGCCCTAACTTTCCAGTAAATACAGAATTACCTTTAGCTACAGCTGTTGCTTCTAATGAGTGCCCACAAGCTTCATGGAATATAACTCCTCCAAAACCATTATCAATAGCGACCATCATTCTACCTGCTGGACAATTTTTTGCATGTAACATTGTATATGCTTGTTTAGCTGCCTGTCTTCCATAATACTCAGGATCTATTTCATTAAACATCTCAAATCCCATATGTCTTCCTGGTCCTTCAGTTCCAGTCTGATTTTCTCCATTAGCAGATGCTATTGCATTTATAGTTAACCTTGTTCTAATTCTCTTATCTTCTGTATAAAGCCCTTCTGTATTAGCAATTAAAATATTTTGTTCTTTATCAACATAACCAACTCCAACTTGGGCTATTTCACTATGATAATCTTTTGCTGCATTATATGCTATCTTCATAACACCAATTTTTTTATTGAGCTCTACTGATGATGGAGAGATTAATATTTTATTAAAATTTATCGTTTCTCTTTCATGAAGTACTATCATTTTTTCTTCTTTCAATTCTCCTAACGCAAGAGCTGCCTTTTGAGCTACATTTAAAAGAGAAGTTAAAGTATTATTGTTAGTATATGCATATACACTTTTTAATCCTTTAAATATTCTAATTCCAATTCCATAAGTTCTTCCCCCTACAGAATTTTCAACCTTACCGTTTAATATATTAATTGAATTGTTTAGTGTATCTTCCTCAAATATTTCTGCGAAATCTCCCCCAGTAATTAAACATCTTCCTAGTACCTTTTCTGCTATTTCACGAGATAACATAAGATATTCCTCCTTTACTTTTAAACTATAATAACTAATACTATAGTTTTATTTTAATTCTATCTAAATTATATATCATATCTTCTATTATTTACTATATAATTCTAATTTCATACTTTTATTTAATATAAAAAAATAAGAAATGCTAAATGTGTTAGCATTTCTTATTCTCTATATTTAACTATTATCTAATATTTCTTTCTCCAAAGCGATGGACTAAATAGTATTAACATTGAATATATTTCAAGTCTACCTGCTAACATACAGAATGATAAAACTATTTTACTTAAATCTGAAAAGGCTGAGAAGTTACCCGTAGGTCCTACCATTTCTAAACCAGGTCCTATATTACTCATAGTAGTTATTACCGATGTAACGGTTGTAGTTATATCAAAATTATCAAAAGATATTATGAATATTGCAATTAATGAAATAATTATATATGCAAATATAAATAAAAATACCCCCGATATAGTTTCTTCTTCAACAACATTTCCATCTATCTTTACACTTTTAATTCTTCTAGGATGTAAAATCTTATCTATTTCTCTTCTAATAGCTTTAACTACTATTATTATTCTTATAGTTTTTATTCCTCCTCCAGTTGATCCTGCCATTGCGCCCATAAACATAAGCATGACTATTATCATTTTACTAAGAGTTGGCCATAAATTAAAATCAGCCGTTGCATATCCCGTACTTGTTACAATTGATGCAACTTGGAATGCAGATTCCCTTATAGATTGCTCTACATTTCCACTATTAAAAGGTATTATATTAATCGTTATAATAATTATCGATCCAATTATAGCTATTAAATACCACTTTAACTCTTCACTTTTGAAGAAGGCTTTTATATTTCCCCTTATAAATTGGAAGTATAAAACGAAATTAACTCCAAATATAATCATAAAAATAGTAATAATCCATTCTACTGTTGGATTATTAAATGCAGCCACGCTAGCATTCATATTTGAAAATCCACCCGTACCTGCAGTTCCTAAAGCATGTATAATAGAATCATACCAAGATAATCCTGCAAACTTTAAAAATATAGTTTCAATAACTGTTAATACAAAATAAATTACATATAATATAATAGCAGTTTGTTTTATTTTAGGTACTATTTTTCCTGGAGTAGGCCCCGGACTTTCTGCTTTTAATAAGTGTATTGTATTTCCATTAAATGAAGGCATTAATGCTAAAATAAATATAAGGAATCCCATTCCTCCTACCCAGTGAGTAAAACTTCTCCAAAATAATATACCGTTAGGTAATGATTGTATTTCAGTTAATATGGTTGCTCCTGTTGTGGTAAATCCAGAAGATGCTTCAAAAAATGCATCTACTATAGATGGTATTGCACCACTAAATACAAATGGTAGAGCACCAAAAAATGAAATTACAATCCATGAAAGACCAACTGTCAAAAATCCCTCTTTAGCATATATATCTTTAGTTTTACATTTTATTTTAGTTAGAATTAAATATATTGGAATCATTATTATTATGGTATATAAAAACGAACTAGCATCACCTTGACCATAATAAACTGAAACTATAAATGGTAATAATAATAATAACAATTCATACTTAATTACATTTCCAATAATATTTAGTATAGCTGGAAAATTCATTATATAATCCCTCCAGCTACTATATCATTTATATCAACTAATTTATTACCTTTAGTTATTATAATCACTCTATCTCCTAATTGTATCTTATCATCTCCAGATGGAATAATTATTTTATTATTTCTAACTATTGTTGCAATTATTATATCTTTTTTAATTTCTACATCTTTTAATTTCTGATTTAAAATTTTAAAATCATCTTTAATTAAGAATTCAACAGCTTCAGCTTTTTCATCGAATATTTTATATATATTTTCTATACAACACTTATTCTTATTCTTTAAGAAACGTATATATCTTAATATCTTATTTGCTGTTATAGTTTTAGGACTAATTATTGTGTCTATTCCTACATTTTTAGCTATAATATTATAATTAAATCTAGTAATTTTAGTTATTACATTTTTAACATCATTATTCATAGCAAATAAAGAAGTTATTATATTCTCTTCATCTCTACCTGTTAAAGCAATAAAAGCATCTGCTTCTTTAAGGTTTTCTGATAAAAGTAATTCATGATCACTTCCATCACCATTAATTACAATTGCTTCTGGTAATGTTTCATTTAATTCAATACATTTATTCATATCAAATTCAATTATTTTAGAAGTAACCCCTAATTTATCTATTATATTTACTAAATAATGAGTTATTCTTCCTCCACCTACTATTAGTGGTTTTTTTATTTTATTTTGAAACTTACCTAACTTTTTGAAAAATGTTTCTATTTTTCTATGTTCACCAATTACATAAACATTATCATTTTTATGTAGTATAAAATCTCCGTTAGGTATATGTATATTTCCATCTCTTTCAACACCAGAAATTAATATTGAATCTTTAAGTAATTTGATGTCACGAATAGCCTGTCCATCTAGACCATCATTTTCAAGTATAGTAAATCCAACTAAATCAACTTTATCTTTAGCAAAAGTATCAACACTTCTTACTGATGGAAATTTTATTAATTTAACTATTTCTAATGCAGCTTCCTTCTCTGGATTTATT
>JAFNXG010000078.1 GCA_017383505.1 Clostridium sp. | reverse complement strand
GTTCAAGATCTTACTAGTGAAGTAGAAATTCAAAATCCTAATTCAATAGTTATGTTTGGACAAAAGGCAAGTGAAAATATATCTAAGGTTTCTGATGAATTATTAAAATCAATGAAGGCTGTAAAATCAGAAGAAGCTAGTGAAATGCTAGTAAACTTAACTAAAATAATGGATAAATTTGATGTTAAGGAACTTGAAGGTGCAGAAAAGCAATCTATGTTATCTAAGCTTATTAAAGGTGTAGGTAATAGTGTAGCTAAATTATTTCAAAAATACGATACTATGGGATATGAAGTAGAGAAGGTATATGTATTATTAAAGAAGTATGAAAATGATATTAGAGAATCAAATGCTAATTTAAAGAAATTATATGATGCTAATCTTCATTATTATCAATTATTGGAGAAGTACATTGTTGCAGGAGAATTAGCATTAGAAGAAATAGATGTATATATACAACAAATATCGATGAATACTGTTATGAATCAAGAAGAAAGACATATGTTAACTCAAAAACTTGAAATAAGTAAAGAAATGTTATCACAACGTGTATATGATCTTCAAATTGCAGAAAATGTTGCAATTCAAGCAGCACCTATGATTCAGACTATACAAATGTCTAATTTTAATTTAATGAGAAAAATAAATTCATCATTTATAGTTACATTGCCAATATTTAAGCAATGCTTAGCGCAAGCTGTTATATTAAAAAGACAAGAAATTCAAGCAAAATCAATTAAGCAGTTAGACGATAAGACTAATGAGCTTATTATGAGAAATGCTCAAAATACTGCTAGACAATCAGTAGAAATTGCAAGAATGGCATCAGGAAGTTCAGTAGCTATTTCTACATTAGAAAAATCTTTTGAAACAATAATGAAGGGAATTGAGGATACTAAAGCAATTCAAGAGGCAAATAGAGTACAAAGAGTAGAAAACTCAGCTAAACTTGAGCAAATTAAACATGCTATGAAAAAGAATATAGCTCAATCTTAAAATAATAAAAATATTAAAAAGTTAAAAACGACAAAAGGTCATAAATAAAATCAAATAAAATTTATCTTAAAAAGAGTTGAAAGTAAATTTATTAAGTGGTATAATTTATCACATAAGATGATTGTTAATAATGTTTTGCGATAATGCTTAAAATTAGGGGGTAAAAATGGGGATTAATTTAGGTTCAATGATGAATAATATGCGTTCTAATGCAACTGATAATGGAGTAAATGCATTAAACTTAAAAAAGAATGATGTTTTAAATCTAACAAAGAAGAATCCAGGTTTAAAGAAAGTAATTCTAGGAGCTGGATGGGATGTGGCTAATATAGGACAAGATTTTGATTTAGATATAGCTGCATTTTTATTAAATGCAAATGGAAAGGTTCAAAATATACCAGATGATGTAATATTCTTTAACAATATGCAAGGACAAGGGATTTGCTTAGAAGGTGATAATAGAACTGGAGCTGGAGATGGTGATGATGAAAGAATAAGATTAGATTTAGAAGAGATTTCATCACATGTCCAAAAAATAGTTTTTGTTGTTACTATACATGAAGCTCAATCAAAAAGACAAACATTTGGAATGGTAGAAAATTCTTATGTTAGAATCTTAGATGAAGAGCGTAATGAAAAAGAAATTTGTAGATTTAATTTAAAAGAAAATGGGTCAACAGTTACTTCAGTAATTTTTGCAGAATTATATAAAGTAAGTGGAGATTGGCAATTTAAAGCAATTGGAGAAGGAAGAATTGCTGATTTAAATGGAATTTTAGGATTATATATGTAAGGAATATGAGATTTGGAGGAGAAAAAATATGGCAGGAGTTTTAAATTTACAAAAAAATGATATTTTAGATTTAAGAAAAGCAGAACCAGGATTAAGGCATGTTATGTTAGGTGCTGGCTGGGATGTTGCTAAGAAGGGCTTTTTTAATTTAGGTGCTGATTATGATTTAGATTTAATAGCACTATTACTAGATAGTAATGACAAATTAATAAATAGAGGAGTAATATATTTCGGAAACTTAAAAGGTGATGGAATATACTTGCATGGAGATAATAGAACAGGTGCTGGTGCTGGTGATGATGAAAGGATATCAGTTGATTTAGATAAATTATCACCAAAATGTGATAAAGTTATATTTGCACTTAATATTTATGATGCAGTATCAAGAAAACAAAACTTTTCTAAGATAAAAAATGCTTATATTAGAATATTAAATGAAGATAATGGCAATAAAGAAATATGTAGATATAACTTATCAGAAGATGGAGGAAATAATACAGCATTGCTTTTCGCAGAATTACAAAGAGTTAATGGAAGTTGGCAATTTAAGGCTAAAGGAGAATTGTTACAAGCTACAGTTAAATCTTTAGCAGATATGTATAAATAGAGGAGGCAATTAATATGGGAATTAATTTAGGTTCAGGATTTGGAAATTTAACAGGAAATACAAATAATAGTGCACCAGTTGGTGGAGTTTTAAATTTAAATAAAAATGATATATTAGATTTAACAAAGAGAAATCCAGGGTTAAAAAGAGTAATGCTTGGTGCAGGATGGGATATTTCAAATAATGGCTCAGATTTTGATTTAGACATAGCAGCATTTTTATTAGATGCTAATAATAAATTTAATACTGTTTCAAATGTAATATTCTTTAATAATAAAGTTGGTCAAGGAATTCACTTAGCTGGTGATAATAGAACAGGTGCTGGTGAAGGTGATGATGAAACAATAAATATAGAATTAGATAAGATTGATTTAAATATAGCAAAAATAGTATTTGTTGTTACAATTCATCAAGCTATGGCTAAAAGACAGACTTTTGGAATGATAAATAATTCATATGTTAGATTAGTAGACTTAGATCAAAATGGAAAAGAATTATGTAGATTTAATTTAAAGGAAAATGGATCTACTGCTACATCTGTAATCTTTGCAGAACTATTTAGAAGTGGTTCAGAATGGCAATTTAAAGCTGTTGGAGAAGGGAAAATTGCCGATTTAAATGGTGTATTAGCATTATATCAATAATTAGATAGGTACATGTAAAATTAAGTTTACATGTACATTTTTTAACGAAATATATACTTGTATATAAGAATAAAGAAGGAGAGGGAATTTAATGATTAAAGGTCTTAATAAAAATCAAATAGATGAAAGTAGAAGACTTCATGGAGATAATATTATACATGAAGCTAAGCCAGAGACATTCTGGGATAAATTTAAAGGGGCATTTGATGACCCAATGATTAAGTTATTATTGGCAATTGCAGCAATTATGGCTATTATGGCATTCATGGGGTATGCTGAGTTTGGAGAATTAATTGGTATAGCAATATCGGTATTATTAGTAACTGGAATTTCAGCAAAAACAGAAATTGCAAGTGATAATGAGTATAGAAAATTAAAAGATTCCACTAAAAAAGATGTATGTAAGGTATATAGAGATGGTAAGATAATTGAAATTGAAATTGACGATTTGGTTGTAGGAGATATGGTAATTCTACAAAGTGGAGATAAGATTCCAGCAGATGGATATCTTTATCAAGGAGAATTAAGAGTAGATAATTCAGCTCTTAATGGAGAAGCTGAGGAGTGCAAGAAGTGCGCAGTAGAAAATGCAAAAGCATATAAAGAGATAGCTATGACAGCAGATGTAACAGGAGATACTTTTGTTGACTCACATTCTTTATTTAGAGGTGCAGTAGTATTCAATGGCGAAGGAGTTATGGAAGTTACTAAAGTTGGTATGAAAACTATGATGGGAGCTATGGCTGCTGATATGGCAGATGATGAAGTTGAAAGTCCATTAAAAGTTAAGCTTACTAAACTTGCAGAGCAAATTTCTATGTTTGGATATATAGGGTCAGTTGTTATTGCTTTAGCATTATTAGCTCATAAAGTAATAGTTGCAGGTGGTTTTACAGACTATTTCTCATCAGGTGCAGTATTTGTATTTAAAGATGTATTAGAAGCAGTTATGTTAGCTGTTGTTATTGTTGTTATGGCTGTTCCAGAGGGGTTACCTCTTATGATTGCTATCGTTCTTATGAGAAATACATCTAAAATGTTACAAAATAATGTTCTTGTTAGAAAGCCAATTGGTATTGAAACAGCAGGTTCATTAAATATATTATTCTCAGATAAAACAGGTACAATTACTAAAGGTGAATTAGAAGTTGTAGAATTCTTTGATGGTAATTTAAAAGATACTTATAAAGATGGTTCTAAAGTAAAAGAAATGATGAAGCTTTGTATTGGTAAAAATACAGGAGCAATGTTTGATGCAAAAGGTAAGGTTGTTGGAGGAAATGCTACTGATAAGGCATTAATTAACTTCCTAACAGAAGAAGAGATGACAAAATTAACACATTTAGTTGTTGAAAAATCACAAGGATTTAACTCAGCTAATAAGTATTCTGCAAGTCAATTAGATGGAATAACTGTATATAAGGGTGCTCCAGAAAGATTACTTGCAAAAGCTACAAAGATGTTAGATGAAAACGGAAATGTAGTTGAAATTAATAAAAATAAAATAAATACAAAAATAGATGAACTAGCAGTAAGAGCAATGAGGGTTTTATCATTTGCTTATAGTGAAAGTGAATTAATAGAAGATACTCTTCCAGATGATTTAGTTATTGTTGGATTTGTTGGAATTCGTGACGATGTAAGAGAAGAAGCTAAACAAGCTATTGAAGAAGTTCAAAATGCTGGTGTTCAAGTTGTAATGATAACAGGTGATAGAAAAGAAACAGCAATTGCTATTGCAAAAGAAGCTGGTCTATTAAAATCTGAAAAAGATATAGCTTTAACATCAGAAGAGTTAAATAAAATGTCTGATGAAGAAGTAAAATCTATTATACCTAATCTAAGAGTTATAGCTAGAGCATTACCAACAGATAAATCAAGAATGGTAAGACTAGCTCAAGAGTTAAATCTTGTATGTGGTATGACTGGTGATGGTGTTAATGATGCACCAGCATTAAAGAGAGCTGATGTTGGATTTGCAATGGGTAGTGGTACAGATGTAGCTAAGGAAGCAGGTTCAATAGTAATATTAGATGATAACTTTAAATCAATTGAAAATGCTATTTTATATGGTAGAACAATTTATAATAACATTTTAAAGTTTATAAAATTCCAATTAACTATAAACGTTGCAGCTGTTACTGTAAGTGCTATTGCACCATTCTTTGGAGTAGAGGAACCACTTAAAATTACACATATACTTTGGATTAACTTAGTTATGGATGGGCTTGGAGCTTTAGCATTAGGTTCTGAACCAGCACTTAAAAACTATATGCTTGAAAAGCCTAAATCAAGAACTCAAAGTATAGTTTCTGGTAAAATGATGAATCAAATATTATTTGCAGGGGCTTGGGTAACTATATTAAGCTTTATATTCTTAAAGGCACCATTCTTTGTTAACATGTTTGATGGGAATACTACTGAACATATGACAGCATATTTCTCAATGTTTGTACTTTGTGCAGTATTTAATGGATTTAATGTAAGAAGTACAAGTGTAAATGTATTTGAACATATAAAAGAAAATATGAGTTTCATAAAAGTTATGGGAGTAATAGTAGTAGTTCAAATAGTATTAACATTAATTGGTGGAGAGGTATTTAGTTGTACTCCTATATCACCAAGTCATTGGGTTGTTGTAATACTTATGGCACTTACAATTATACCTGTAGATATGATTAGAAAAGTTATCGTAAATACTTTAAATAAAAAATCACTTAAACAAGATGTAGTAGAAGTTGCATAAAAATAATAAAAAAGTTAGCTAAATGCTAACTTTTTTTATTTTAAAAAATTATATATACTCTATAAATAGTTAAGCTAAATCTTCCCACTCTTCATAAAGTTTAGCAATAGTATCCTCTAATTCTTTTATTTCACCATTAACTCTTTGGCTTTCAATTGGGTTTGAATAAACTGATTCTAAACAAAGCTGTTCTTGTAAATTAAGTAGTTCTTCTTCTTTTTCTGAGATAGTTTTTTCAAGATTTTTAATTTTAAGTTGAATAGCTTTAGCTTCTTTTTCTGCTTCACGTTTTTTCTTTTTCTCATCTTTAAGTTGAGTTTTAGTTTTCCCATTAGCTAATTCTTCATAGTCTTCAAATCTAGTAGGATTAAGTTTTTTTTCTTGATAATAGCTATAATTTCCAAGATACTCAGCAACTCCATCTTCCTTTAATTCAAGTATACGACCAATTACTTTATTTAAGAAGTATCTATCGTGAGATATAACCATTAATGTGCCATCGTATTCTAATATAGCATCTTCTAAGGCCTCTCTAGAAATAATGTCTAAATGATTTGTAGGTTCGTCTAATAAAAGTAAATTGGATTTAGAAAGCATTAGCTTTAATAAATTTATTCTACATTTTTCACCACCACTTAGAGTATTTATAACTTTAAATACATCATCACCAGTGAATAAGAATGAAGCAAGATAACTTCTAAGTTTTGCAGGTGTGATATCAGGAAATTCATCCCATATCTCATCAAGGATAGTTTTATCCAAGTGTAAGTCTGATTGTTCTTGATCATAATATCCAACATTTACATTAGTACCTAGAATTTTAATTCCATTATCAGCTTGGATTTTATCCATTATTATTTTAAACAAGGTAGTTTTTCCTCTACCATTCTCACCTATTAATGCTACCTTTTCACCACGTTTTAAATCAATATTTAAATTGCTAAATAGAGTCTTTTCCCCATAAGCTTTAGCCATATTTTCTATATGTAATACATCATATCCACTTTTTATAGAGGCTTCAAATTTAATTTTTGACCCTTCTTTTTCATGAGTAGGAGCTTCAATTCTTTCAATTTTATCTAAAGCTTTTTCTCTACTTTCTGCAGCACGAATACTCTTTTCCCTATTAAATGATCTAAATTTTTCTATAATAGCTTCTTGTCTCTTTATTTCAGCTTGTTGAAGATTATAAGCCTTTAGTTTAGCTTCATAGTTCTTTTTTCTGAGGTCTATAAACTTAGAGTACGGAACATTATAACATTCAACTTTTCCAGCAATAACTTCAAAAGTGCTATTTGTTACTGAATCTAAGAAAAATCTATCATGTGATATAACTAAAACAGTTCCCTTATAGCTTTTCATATAATCTTCTAACCAACTTATAGCTTCTAAGTCTAAATGGTTAGTAGGCTCATCAAGTAGAATAATATCAGGTTTACGTAGTAGAAGTTTACATAAGGCAACTCTTGTCTTTTGTCCACCACTTAGGGTGCTTATAGACTTGAAAAAGTCATCTTCAGTAAATCCAAGACCTTTTAAGACTCTTGATATTTCTCCTTTATATACATAACCACCTTTATGTGAATATAAATCTTGAAGAGTAGTATAATCTTTTATAAGCTTGTCATGATACGAGGCATTATTCTCATCATATGGTTCATTCATTTTTATTTCTAAAGAAGAAAGTCTTTTTTCAATATTTAAAATTTCTTCAAAAACTGAAAGTGCTTCTTCATATATGTTTTTATCAGAACTTAATTCTAAATTTTGAGATAGATACCCTAATGTTTTATTTTTATCTATGAATACTTCACCAGAATCTTGAGAAATTTCTTTCGTTAGTATTTTAAATAGTGTAGATTTTCCCTCACCATTAGAACCGATTATTCCAACTTTATCACCTTCATTAATTGAAAAAGTAATATTTTTTAGAACATCACGTATTCCATAGCTTTTACATATATCTTTACAACTTAGTATTATCATAGTTACCTCCGTATTTTTTTATTTCGGTAAAATAAATTGTAGATAGCAAATATAAAATTATTTGCTATTTAAAGTTATCATATAATCTAATTGTTATTTAAACTTAAATCTTTAATTTATAAGCAATTATAGTTACAGTTAATTATACTATTATAGCAAATCTATATCAAACTAAAAAAGGAGATGTTTTTCAACAGCTCCTTTAAACTATATATCATCATTTACGAAGAGATATCCAAGTGGAGGTTTATTTCTAAATAAGCCAATAATATAAATAGTATAAAATTTACCTCCATCTAAAGTTATATTTTTAATATACTTTGTAGCTGTTTGAGAAGAACCTAAAAGTATTTCAAAATTAAATATTCCAGAAGATAGAGGATAGTATCCTGTAGCTTCTAGATATTCAGCTTCATTAAATAGTGTAACACTATTAGGTAAAGCTAAACTAAGTAAGGGAGAGTTAGAGGATAAATTTATAAAGCGTAAGAAAGCTTGAGATTTAGTTGCAGGAATATTATCATCTTTTAATCTAAATAAATATAAGTTATTAGATAATGTAACTATAGAAACTGTATAATTAGCATCAGCTATTAATTCAACATTTTGAGTAATTAATGGCTTATCATAAGTACCAGCCACAAATAATTGGACTTTATATTCTCCAGGAGATATTTTTGTATACTCAGATATTTTTCCAAAGGATAAATTATTAGTTATAAGATTACCATTTAAATAAACATCTACATTTGGAGCATTAGGAACAGCATGAAGAATTCGTACTTGAGTTTCTACTCTAGGAAGAGTTTTTGAAAATTGTTCCAATTAAATCACCTACTTTTTACAATTTTCAAGAGAAATTTTTATTATCTTTTTTATTAATAATTTGGCAATAGGATAAGGTATTCTATAAGCTTTCATACTAGCTAATATTCCAGCGTGCTCTTTTTCTATTAAGCAAAATATTTCATTAATATCTTCTTCAGAGCATTTATTCTTTCTTGATTCTGTATCTGAAAATTCTAATGAAAGATCAAAATTTCTTAGTATATCTATAGGATCAATAATATTTTCTAAATATCTTTCATTAACTTCAGCATCATTATAGGAGTAAAGAAAATCATCATCTAACTCAGATGGATATTCTAATTCTCCAGGTGTATTAGTATTGTTAAGATTATTGTTGTTATTGAAATTATTATTATTAGCATTGTTATTTAGGCTAGTGTTATTAGTGTTGTTATTAAAATTATTATTAGGAATATTAGTATTTTTATTTAGTGATGTATTTTTATTTATATCAGGTATATTTTGAGGATAAGGTGTAAGTGGAGCCATATCAATTGGTTGTTGTGTATTTAATGGTATTGGTGATGGATTAACATTTAAATTTGGAAATCCAAAAGATATAGAATTAATTGATTCATAAATTGAAATATTACTAGTATGAAGTGGTAATTGGAATTTAGAACCATTAGGAGCTAAAGAATAATCAATGTTTAAAGGTATAAAGGTTAAATCATCATCAGGATACTTATCTATATTATTTTTTTTTGAATTCATAAATAACCTCCAAGTAAAATTTATTAATAATATA
The DNA here is from genome assembly GCA_017383505.1 of Clostridium sp. Taxonomy (GTDB): domain Bacteria; phylum Bacillota; class Clostridia; order Clostridiales; family Clostridiaceae; genus Clostridium. Next base: position 1,788 of record JAFNXG010000078.1, on the reverse strand, counting down.
TGTATTTTAAGCACATATGTTACTTTATAGAATATGAAGATAATAAAAGGGATATTACAATGACTTATCTAAACAGATTATATATATTTATAAGTTGTTTATTTTACTGAATATAAATAATCACACTAAGTAAATCTAGTAATATACTATATTGGAGGGGATTATTATGCATAGGGAAAGTAAAGATGATTTTAAAAAACTATTTATAGGGTTGGATAAAAAGGTTAATGTAGATGGTAAGGGAAGTTTGATTCCTATAAATTTCGATAATGCAGCAACCACTCCGCCTTTTAAAGGAGTAATGAATAAAATATTAAAAACTAGTGAAAATTATGGTTCTATAGCTAGGGGAGATGGGCAAAAGTCCCAATATTGTAGTGAGTTATATGAAAATTGTAGGAAATATATATTAGAATATTTTAATGCACCTATAGATTTATATACAGCTATTTTTGTTTCTAATACTACTGAGGGATTAAATAGATTATCTAATATTTTAATTGATAATAAAGATGATATTATTATTACAACTAGGATGGAGCATCATTCAAATGATTTACCTTGGAGGAATAAATGTAATTTAAAATATGCTGATGTAGATAGTAAAGGTCGTTTAAAAATAGAAGAAATTGAAGCAATATTAGAAAAATATCAAGAAAGAGTTAAATATGTTACGGTAACAGGTGCATCAAATGTTAGTGGATATATAAATGACATAAGAACAATTGCAAAATTGGCTCATAAATATGGAGCTAAAATAATTGTTGATGGAGCTCAATTAGTTCCACATAAAAAGATATCTATTATTCAAGATAATGATGATGAGAATATAGACTTTTTAGTTTTTTCAGGACATAAGATATATGCGCCTTTTGGAAGTGGTGTAATTATTGGATTAAGGAAAGTATTTAATGAAAAAGATCCAGATTTAAAGGGTGGAGGCATAGTTCAAACAGTTCTTGATAATAAGCAGTTATGGTTAGATACTCCAGAAAAAAATGAAGCAGGAACACCTAATCTTTTTGGTGCAGTAGCTATAGCTGAGGCATTAAAAGAATTTAATAGAATTGGATTTAATGTAATTGAAAGAAATGAAAGAGAATTGTTATCATATCTAATTAAAGAGTTGAGAGAGTTTAAAAAAATAATATTATATGGAGATAATGATAATATAAGTGATAGGTTAGGGATTCTAGTTTTTAATATTAATGGCATGTCATATGAAGATGTTGCGGAGAAACTTGCATTAACAAGAGGAATAGCGGTTAGGCAAGGAGGATTTTGTGCACATCCATATACAAGAAGAATACTTGGAATATCAGAAGATGACTTACAAAGATATATATGCGAGGTAGGAACACCAGGATTAGTTAGGGTAAGTTTAGGAATATATAATACAAAAAAAGAGATAGATATTTTTCTGGATACTATTGAGTATATTTCTAGAAGATATGCAGGAAGATAAAAATGAAGAAAACATCTTTCTAAATTGGAGAGATGTTTTCTTTTTTAATCTTAACATTTCTTTTTTGTTAAAGTATATATCTTTAATTATCTGACTATTAACTTAAATAATAGAACTGAAAATAAAAATAGTTAATTTTTTTCTACTTAATTATTTATTTATTAAATACTTTAAAGTTTGGTATAGCTGTAGCAGAAATTACACTTGGAATTTCTGAAACTAATGGCTCTAAGTATTCAATAGCTTTTTCATTTACATTATTTCCGTCTTCATTTATCCATTCAGTTGGGAAGTACTTAACATTATTTGCAACCTTATCTGCT
>JAFNXG010000077.1 GCA_017383505.1 Clostridium sp. | reverse complement strand
TTTATTACATCTAATAAGAACATATCATGAGTTCCTAAAGGAGTTATTGATTTTAACTTACACTCTAATGCTACTGGAGAAATTTCTAAAGATGGTGTCTTTATAGCAACACCTGAATTTAGCTCTAATCCTAGTTTAGCTATTTTATCCTCTCTTTTTCCACTTATAACACCACAGTAATCTGTTATCTTAACCATATCTCTAGTTGTAAGATTTATTACACATTCTTCACTTTCTTTTATATAATCATAAGATAATCTTTCTGGTCTTATTCCTACAGCTATTACAGGTGGTTTAGTACATACAGTACTTATCCATCCTACAGTAAAAACATTTGTTTTTCCTTCTTTATTAATACTTGTTATAAGTACTACAGGAGTAGGATTTAACATAACGCTCCCTTTAAAATTAACTTTGTTCATACTCTACGTCCTCTCTAAAAATGTTGCTTTACAATAGTTATCCTCTATTCATAAAGAAATCTATAAATATTATATCTAGTATTAACCCTATCAACATACTTTTTAGTTTCTTTGAAAGGAATATACGTTAAATTTTCTCCATCTACTGAATATAATGGATCATTAAGCCATTTTGTTACATTTCCACTACCACCATTATAGGCTGCTAGTGCTAAGCTTAAATCTCCAAATTGATTTAATAGGTTATTTAAATACCAACATCCAAATTCAATATTAATTTCAGGGTTATAAAGCATATCGACAGTAAAATTATCAACTTGTAACTTACTTGCAATCCATTCTCCAGTTGAATCCATGATTTGCATTAAACCTTTTGCTCCCCTAATGGATTCAGCATTTGGATTGAATTTACTTTCTGTTTTTATAACTGCCAAAACTAAATATGGATCTACATCATACTTATAACTATATTTATTAACTAATTCACTATACTTATAAGGATATACGTATTCTTCAATGCTATACTTTCCACCTATTAAAATCACAACAGCAATTATAAGCCATATTATAATTTTTTTAAACTTCATTCCCTCTCCCTACTTTGAAATAGATTAAATAGACTTTAAAAATTCTATAAGTAAGTCAACCTGCTCTTTAGTCTTAACTAAAGTATCATTATTTTCTATAATTATATTTGCAAAATCCCTCTTTCTTTCTAAAGGCATTTGTGCATTTATTCTATTTATAGCCTCATCTCTTGATAACGTGTCTCTTAACCTTACTCTTTGAATTTGTGTATTATTATCTACCCAAACTAAGATAACATAATCCATATCTTTATGCAAATCATTCTCTATTAATGTAGGTGCATCTAATATAATAAAGTCCGCTTTTTTCTTTTCCAGTTTGTCTATTTCTTCATAGATTTCTCTCTTTATATAAGGGATTATTATTTCTTCATATTTTTTTCTTTGTTTTGGAAATCTAAATATGTGATTTCCAAACTCTTTTCTACGAAATTCACCTCTCCAATCAAAAAATCCTGAACCAAAATCAATTTTTACCTTCTCTAAAATCTCTGGATACTTATTAAGCACCTCTTTAGCTATAACATCTGCATCTATTATATTGAATCCAGCTTCTTTTAACATAAAAGATACTGTACTTTTACCTGACCCTATTCCTCCAGTCAATCCTATCTTTATCATACTTACCCCCTATTTTGCATCATACCATGTATTACCTATATTTGTATCAACTTCTAATGCTACAGACATATTAAGTACGCCTTCCATTTCTTCCTTAACTAAAGCTTTAACAATTTCTAACTCATTTTCTTTAACATTTAAGATAAGTTCATCGTGTACTTGAAGTATTATTTCACTATTTAAGTTTTCTTTCTTTAATCTATTATAAACTTTAACCATAGCAAGCTTAATAATATCAGCAGCACTTCCTTGAATTGGTGCATTCATAGCTAATCTTTCTCCAAGAGCTTTTACTATCTTATTTGAAGATTTTATTTCTGGTATAAATCTTCTTCTGTTTAAAACAGTTAAAACATAACCTTTTTCCTTAGCCTCTTCTTTAACACTTTCTAAGTATCCTTTGATCTTCGGATATCTCTCAAAGTATATTTCCATATATTCTGAAGCTTCTTTCTTAGTTATCTTTAAATCTTGAGAAAGGCTAAAATCACTTATTCCGTATACTATACCAAAGTTAACAGCCTTAGCTCTACTTCTCATTAAAGATGTAACCTCTTCTACTGGTACTTTAAATACTTCTGAAGCAGTTTTAGTATGTATATCACTATGATGATTAAATGCATCTATCATGTTTTTATCATCTGACATATGAGCAAGAACTCTAAGTTCTATTTGTGAGTAGTCACAAGATAATAGTACATCTGTAGATTCTTGTGGTATAAATACTTTTCTTATTTCTCTACCCATTTCATATTTTACAGGTATATTTTGAAGATTTGGCTCTGTACTTGATAATCTACCTGTTGTAGTAACAGTTTGGTTAAAGCTTGAATGTATTGCTCCATCTTCGTCTATAACGTTCTTTAATCCTTCTACGTATGTTGAATTAAGTTTTGTTATTTGTCTATAGTAAATAATCTTTTCTATAACAGGATGCTTATCCATTAACTTTTCTAATACATCTGCATTAGTTGAATATCCTGTTTTAGTCTTTTTAATAACTGGTAAATCTAATTTTTCAAAAAGAATTTTTCCTAGTTGCTTTGGTGAACTTATATTAAACTCTTCTTCACAAAGCTCATATATTTCTTTTTCTGTTGTTGCTATTTCTTCTTTAAACTTTACTGCAAGTTCATCTAATTTTTCTCTATTTACATTAAATCCTATAGCTTCCATGCTCGATAAAATAGATATAAGTGGATGTTCAACTTCGTAATATAATTCATCCATACCTTCTTTATTTATTCTATCTTTTAAATATTCATAAAGCTCTTTCATATTTGAAATTGCATTGCAAACTAACTCTTCACCTTCACCTTTTACTTCTTTCATTAGATATTCATTAATTAAAGTTTCTAAAGGATAGTTAGATTTTGCTGAATCTATAAGATAAGCTGAAACTACAGTATCAAATATAAATTCTTTTATCTCTATACCCATCTTAACTAAAACAGTTACTAGGTTCTTACCATCATGTATAACCTTAGCTATTTTTTCATTTTCCATAAAGGCTTTTAATGTATTAATAGCTTCTTCTTGGTTTTCCATATTTATAATTTTAAAATCTATTAGAGATATCTTATCTCCATAGTTTAAATATAATTTATCTAATTCAATTTTAGAATAGAAATTAGAGTTAGATGTAGTATATGCTAAGAATGCTGTACCTTCTTTTTCTTTTAATACTTCCTTAAAGCCCTCTAAAGTATTTACTTCATTTACTTCTACTTTTACCTCTTCTTCTTGCTCTTCAAGATCTTCTCCAGGTAATTTTGCAAGTAATGATTTCATTTGAAGTTTAAAGAATAACTTCTTTAACTCTTCTCTATTGTAGTTTTCTTGACTTTTTATATCTTCTAAATCAAATTCTATAGGAACTTCTGTCATTATTGTTGCTAACTTTTTACTGAAAATCGCTTGTTCACTATAAGTTTCTAAATTTTCCTTAAGCTTTTTACCACTTATTTCATTAATATTAGAAAGAACACCTTCCATTGATCCATAAGTTGATATAAGCTTAAATGCAGTCTTCTCTCCTACCCCTGGAACACCTGGAATATTATCAGATTTATCTCCCATAAGACCTTTTACATCTATATATTGAGTTGGTGTAACTCCAAATTCTGCTTCAAAAGCTTCCCTATTATATACTGCTGTTTCAGTAACACCCTTTTTAGTGATTACAACATTGATATTATCACTTGCAAGTTGAAGAGCATCTCTATCTCCAGTTACTATAAATACCTCTATTCCGTTGCTTTCTGCAAATTTAGCAAGTGTTCCTATTATATCGTCTGCTTCAAATCCATCTATTTCATAAATATTAATTGCTAATAAATTTAAAACTTCTTTAATAAGAGGAAATTGCTCTGCTAATTCTGGAGGCATTTTCTTTCTACCAGCTTTATATTCTTCAAACTCTTTATGTCTGAATGTTGGACCTTTTCTATCAAAGGCTGCTACTATGTAATCTGGTTTAATTTCTTCCTTCATTTTAAATAACATATTAGTGAAGCCGTAAACCGCATTAGTATGAATTCCTTCACTATTTGTTAATGGTGGTATTGCATAAAATGCTCTATTTAATAAACTGTTTGAGTCTAAAATCAGTAATCTTTCCATTATTTCCTCCAGTGTTTTCTTATTTTATCTATTATTTAGTAATTATATCATATTTAACTTAAAATATACTAAGTTCTAATTCTTCTGATAAGTCTTTTATTATGTGTACTCCACCTATACTATTTCCTTTTTCATCAAGTGAAGGTCCATAGATCCCTATTCCATATCTTCTTGGTACAGTTGCTATTATTCCTCCACCAACTCCTGATTTGGCTGGTACACCAACATGAACTGCAAACTCTCCAGAAGCATCATACATACCACAAGTTACCATTATAGTTTTTACTATTCTACAAACTTCTCTTGAGATTAAAACTTCATCATTCCATGGTGCTATACCATCATTTGCAATAACTGCTGAAAATCTTGCTAAATCCTTTGCTGTAGCTTCTATAGAACATTGTTTGAAATAAAGGTCTAGTATATCTTCTACATTTCCTTCTAATATATTTGAACTCTTCATAAAGTAAGCTAATGCTCTATTTCTATCACCTGTAGCTTTTTCACTTTCATATATTTCTTTATTTACATCTATATTAGGATTATTAGTTGTTCTTCTTAAAAATGTTAATATTCTTTGTAATTTATGTTCTTGGTTTTCTCCATATATAAGTGAAGTTGTTGCTATTGCTCCTGCATTTATCATTGGATTGTATGGTCTATCTTGATTTCTAATTTCAAGGTTTACTATACTGTTAAATCCCATTCCTGTAGGCTCAACATTTACCTTTTTAAATACATTTTCTCTTCCGTTATCATTAAGAGCTATTATTAAGCTTACTACCTTTGAAATACTTTGTATTGTAAACTTAGTATCACTATCTCCTGCCCAGTATTCTTCATTATTTTTTATATCATATACACAAAGTCCCAAATCTTCTTTATTAGCTTTTGAAAGAGCTGGTATATAAGAAGCGACTTTTCCGTCTTCAGTATATTTTTTATTCTTTTCTACTAAATTAATTAATAAATTTTTCATCGATTTCTTCCTTTTCTGTTAAACAAAATCTAACTTTAAATAAAATAAGCTAAAGTTGCTTATTTTACATTAATATTACATAATTTTATTTCTGTAGTAATAATTATAATTTTATTATTGCCGTCTTACAAGATAATAAATGAATATTATTTCCTATATATAAAAAACCTTCATTTTGATAAAATATGATAATTCATATCTTTCAAAATGAAGGCTATATACTTAGTATTATTTTTTATATCTTATAATGCATTAAGCATTCTTAACATCTTCTTCTTTAATTACAAAGTAAGTAACTATAAATCCTGCAATATAAGAAACAACTAATCCTATAAAGAAGTTAAGCATACATTCAGGTTTCATAATTGGAATTGCAACTAATCCTGATGGTCCCCATGAGTTAGCTAATACATTAGTTAACATTATATATGCTCCACCAAATCCTGCTCCAATACCAGCTGTGATAAATGGTTTAAACATTGGAAGTGTAACACCATATATTAATGGCTCTCCAACTCCTAAGAATCCTGCTGGAAGTGCACCTGTAATAACTTTTTGTATTCTTTTATTGTGTACTCTCTTTGCAATTAAGTAAATAGCTATAGCTCCACCAACTTGTCCAGCTCCAGCCATTGCAAGTACAGGGAATAATGAAACCCCACCCATTGCTTCTAATTGAATTGCATAAATAGGAATTAATCCATGATGTAATCCAAGTAAAACCATTGGTAAGAATAATGCTGCTAATACAAATCCACTGATTACATTAACTACTGGATTTGAAGAGTTAATTATAACACTTAAAGCTGCAACTAATCCATCTGAAATGAAACCTGCTACTGGCATTATTACTAATACAAATAAAATTGTTGTTATAAGTAACGTTAATACTGGAGTTACTATTAGAT
>JAFNXG010000076.1 GCA_017383505.1 Clostridium sp. | reverse complement strand
CGCTCATTCTCGGATATATTGACAATGTAGAACAAATATAGAGATTTAATAGTTTATTTTTCAGTGCTTTATCTATATTTACATAAATTAAAAACTCCAGAGAACTAATTAGTTCCCTGGAGTTTTTCTTATAATGCTATTTCAGTAGTTGTTGTCTGTAAGCGTCAAAAATTAAGTACCTAGATACTAAAATCTCCAATTGATAAAATTAAGGAAATAACATTTTATCAGGAGGTTAGGTATGTATAAAAAGTTAAGTAATGATGAATGGAGAGAATATATAAATCGTTATTATGCTAGTGATGAAAATTTAACTGTAAAAGATTATTGTGAAGAAAATAATATTAATAAAAGTCAATTTTACTATCATAAAAGAAAAATTGAAGAAAAGGCTACGCCAGTATTTCATCCTATAAAAATTAATGCGGAAGCAAATATCGTTAGAAAAGATATTGGAGCTTCATCTGAGGTGAAGATTTCAATTGGTAATATTAGCGTAGCTATTCCGACATCGGAGACTGCTTTGATAAATTCTTTAATTAAGGAGCTATTATTAAAGTGTTAAATATAGATAAGGTTGAAACAGTATATATAGCCTGCGGCCCAACAGACTTAAGAAAAAGTATAGATGGATTAGTAATGATAGTAAAAAATCAACTGCAGCTCAATCCTTTTGATAAAGCATTATTTGTTTTTTGTAATAAACAGATGGATAAATTAAAGATCCTCCATTTCGATGAAGGATTTTGGTTATATTATCATCGTTTAGAAGGAAATCGCTTTAAATGGCCTGCTACGCAGGAAGAAGCAGTAAGTGTAAATATAGAAGAATTACGTTGGCTTTTGAAAGGATATGAAGTAAGAACAAAGTCTAAATTTAAACCAGTAAAAGAAGCTAATTATTATTAAAAATAGATATATAAAAACCCTTGAGAATCCTTTATTTTCAAGGGTTTTTGTGGTATAATATATATATAAATAAATGTTAAAAGAGGTACTTATGAATCACGAAATTATTAGCAATGAACTTGATGAAAGAAGCCAGGTATTAATTGAAAAAGTTGAAGAAATGGAGAAAGAAATATACTCTAAGAATAAGGAGATAGATTCTAAGAATAAAGAAATAGAAAATCTTAAAAATGAATTAGAGTTTTTAAAAGGAATTATTTCAAATAAAAATAAGAAAATATTTGGAGCATCTAGTGAGAAAGTGGATGCTGATCAATTATGCTTTTTTAATGAAGCAGAAAAACATAGTGATTCAAAAGTGGAAGAACCTACGGTAGAAGAAATTACATATAAAAGAGCTAAGAAAAGCAACAATATTGGTAAGAAAGATAACCTTGCTAATTTAGAAAGAAAAATCATAGAACATAAATTAGAAGGTGATGATTTAATCTGTGATAAATGTGGCAGTAAATTAGTTGAAATTGGAGTTAAATCTAGAAAAGAAATTTTAAAATATATTCCTGCTAAGTTAATAGTGGAAGAACACGTAATGTACAGCTACGCTTGTAAACCATGTGAGAAGGAAAATGAAGATAGTAAGATTGTTTCACCTGAAATGCCTAAAACTATTTTCTATAATAGCATGGCTTCTAATGAATTAATTGCTCATACTATTGCACTTAAATATCTTCATGCTATGCCATTATATAGACAACAGTCTTATTTTGACATGATGGGGGCTACTCTTAGTCGTCAGACTTTATGTAACTGGACTATGTCAGCTGCTAAAGCATTAGATCCGATATATAACTACATGAAAAAAGAACTTCTTAATAGAAATTACATTCATGCTGATGAAACTACATTGAAGGTAATTAATGATAATGGCAAGAGTTCTAAGTCTAAGAAATATATGTGGCTATATATGAGTGAAACTAATGCTAAACCGATAATTCTTTATGATTATCAAAATACTAGATCTAGCTCGTGTCCTAAAGCTTTTCTTGGAGACTATAGTGGATATCTACAAACTGACGGATATTCCGGATACAACTCCGTTAGCGAAGCTACTCGGCTATATTGCTTAGCTCACATAAGAAGAAAATTCTATGAAATAGTAGAAAATCTTGATAAAGAAGCCCTAAAAAAATCTCGTGGTGTAATAGGGTTTAATTATTGTGAGCAAATTTATAAACTTGAAAAAGAGATTAGAGAAACATATTGTTCTAATGAAGATTATTATGATATTAGGTTTAACATAAGAAAAGAAAAGTTAGAACCTATTCTAGATAACTTTATTGAATATGTTGAAACTGAAATAAAAAATGCTCTTCCAAGAAGTCCGTTAGGTAAAGCGTTAGACTATGCTAAAAAACATTTGCCTGGACTGAAAAATGTATTATTAGATGGATCACTAGAAATTGATAATAATGCTGCTGAAAGAGCTATCAAACCTTTTGTTATTGGAAGAAAGAACTTCTTATTTGCTAATACTGCTAAAGGTGCAACAGCTAGTGCTAAATTATATAGCATTATAGAAACAGCTAAAGCTAATAAACTTGCTGTAGAAAAATACTTGGTTTACCTTTTCGATAATTTATTAAAGATTGATTATGATAATAGCGAAGCTTTAGAAAATCTAATGCCTTGGTCAAGTAGTATTCCTGATAATTTAAAAATTAAAATCAAGAAATAAAATAAATCCCGATAGGGCTTATATAAATCGCCCTACCGGGATATTTTAATATATTTTTTAAATTGATAAAAGGTACCAAAACTTTGACGCTTACGGTTTAGCTACAACATCAT
>JAFNXG010000075.1 GCA_017383505.1 Clostridium sp. | reverse complement strand
TATTATCAGTTAAGTTACTATTTGGAATACTATGCATTCTAATAACAAATTCTTCCGAGCCAACTTTTGATAAAACATCTAAGCTCTTTGAAGGTTCTACCCCTTCAACTCCATCAATATTTTTTATATCATTTACATCATTATCAGTTAGTCCTAAAGTTGATATAACTCTTAAATCCATTAAATTATAATCATCATAATATTTATCAGCTGTTGCCTTCATATCTGTAGGTGCAATTTTAACACCTGTAAACAGCATTACTCCTAAAGCAATTATCGATGCAATAGAAACAAATCTTCCTTTTGATTTATTTATATCTCTAAATATATCTTTCCATAATGCATTTCTTATCATTACCATTCAATCCTTTCCACTGGAACTGGATTTTCATTTATGGTAATTTTTTTAATCTTACCATTTTTTACTTCTATAACTTTATCTCCCATTGGTGTTAAAGCTAAATTATGTGTAATTATTATTACTGTAACGCCTTCATTTCTACATGTATCTTGAAGTAACTTTAATATTGCTTTACCAGTATTGTAATCAAGAGCTCCGGTAGGTTCATCACAAAGTAATAATTTAGGATTTTTAGCTATTGCTCTAGCTATTGCAACCCTTTGTTGCTCCCCTCCTGATAATTGTGATGGAAAATTATTTTTTCTATCTTTTAGTCCTACTAAATCTAAAACTTTATCAATATTTAAAGGATTCTTAGATATCTGTGTAGCCAACTCAACATTTTCTCTTGCAGTAAGATTTTGAACTAAATTATAAAATTGAAATACAAATCCAATATCATCTCTTCTATATGTTATTAAATCTTTTTGAGAATACTTGCTTATTTCATTATTATCTACAATAACTTTTCCAGATGACACCGTATCCATTCCACCTAAGATATTAAGAATTGTGCTCTTACCAGCACCACTTGCACCAGCAATTATTATAAATTCTCCCTTATCAACCGAAAAGTCAACTCCTCCTAGTGCTTCAATTTCCACTTCGCCCATTTTATATTTCTTCTTTACATCTATAAACTCTATATACTTTGCCAACTGTTTCTCTCCTTTGTATTACTTTTATGTAATAAGTATACAACACTTATTTTTTAGCTACAATAAATAAGACGTTTTTTTAAAATTTTGTTAATATATTGTTTAAAATTTAAATTCATTTGTGTTTTTTATATTTTTTGTCTAAGTAACGAAGTTTTTGAACTTGAATATATTAATTAGTATAATAAATATACAAGGAGTCGCATCTATATATGATTTCATCTATTTTATTGGCGATTTCATCAAGTTTAGACAATTTGGTAATTGGAATTACTTATGGAATAAAAAATATACACATTAAATTTTCTATCAATATAATAATCGCATTAATTGTTACATTAGGTACTTTTATCTCAATGGCTTTAGGTGCTTTTTTATGTAACTTCATTCCTATATATATTTGTAACCATATCGGTGCTGGTCTTTTAATTATTGTTGGGATTTACATGGGTATAAGCTTTTTTAAAGAACAAAAAGAATTGAAAGAATTAAAAGAAAGTAAATTATATTCACTTGATAATACTACTAATATGATTGAATCATTAAACTATGATGATATTTTAAATTGTAATAAGACTGCAGATATTAATCACTCTGGTAATATAGAATTTAAAGAGGCTATTTCTTTAGCACTAGCACTTAGTATAAATAACTTTTCTTTAGGTTTAGGTACTAGTATGTCAGGAATAAACATTCCTTTAGCAACATTTTTTACATTTATATTTAGTATATTAACTATAATAATAGGTTTAAAAATAGGTAATAGCTTCTTATCAAAAATTTTCGGTAAATATTCTGGGTTATTATCTTCTATAATAATTATATTAATGGGAATATTTCAGTTACTATAACAAAAAAAATATGCTCCTCTATATTATTTATTGAAGAGCATATTTTATTACCTTATGCTAAAACTTTTTTTATAAGTCTTATGATATAGCTTATAGTATAGAAATCTCTATCTATTTGTGATTTTATTTCCTTAAATCCTTTAATTAACTCTTCTTCTGTAAAGTTTTCAGAAAGTATCATTAAAGTTAGAGTATTAATATTTCCATCCTTTGTGTCAAAAATTCTAGAAGCCCTTACAAACTTATTTTCCATAAAGCTAGTTAATGCTTCTTCTAATTCTGAACTTATATTCATTTCTGGCATATCTTCAAATATTCTTACACCTTCAATATTTGAATCAAAGTTTCTTGTCTTTTCTAATTTACATCCTAAAAATATAGTATTTTCAAATGTTGCATCTTTAAAATCAGCTCCATCTAAATTTGCCCCTTCAAAAATAGCATTTTTAAATCTAGCATTTTTAAACTTACTATTTTTTAAGTTAGTTCCTATAAACTCTGTTCCTTCAAAGCTACCTTTCATAAAGCTACAAGTTTTAAAATGTGCTCCCCTAAAAGTTGCAAAATTAAAATTTGAATTTGAAAAGTTACAATTATAGCAGTTACTTCTTTTAAAGTTTTTATACATAAAGTTTTTATCTTTCTTTTCTATATTATTATAGTGAAAATTTTCACTTCCGCTTATATCTTTAGCCATTTTATCGCCTCTTCTTTCCTAGTTTATCCTACAATGTTATATATTTTTAGATTAAAAGTCAACATAATTTATGAATTCTATATGAATATTAAATTTTTAATAACAAATAATATTATAGACATTTATTAATATCAGATATAGAAATCATATTAAGGAGGCATAATAATGAAAAAATTTATCTGTGTAGTTTGTGGATATGTACATGAAGGGGATACTCCTCCTGAAGTCTGTCCAATTTGTAAGGCACCTGCTAGTAAATTTAAAGAAATGGATGAAGAGCTTCAATGGGCTGATGAACATAGAATTGGTGTATGTGAGGGAATTGACCCTGAAATAATTGAAGCTTTAAGAGCTAACTTTACTGGTGAATGTACAGAGGTTGGAATGTATTTAGCAATGTCTCGTGCTGCAGATCGTGAAGGCTATCCTGAAATAGCAGAAACTTACAAGCGAATAGCTTATGAAGAAGCTGATCATGCTAGTAAATTTGCTGAAATTTTAGGTGAAGTAGTTTCTCCAAGTAGTAAAGCTAATTTAAGTGCAAGAGTTGAGGCTGAATTTGGTGCTTGTGATGGAAAGAAAAAGCTTGCAGCTTTAGCTAAGAAAAATAATTTAGATGCCATTCATGATACAGTTCATGAAATGTGTAAAGATGAAGCTAGACATGGAAGAGCTTTCAAAGGATTATTAGATAGATATTTTAGTTAATTATTTTTATACTGAAGGGAGATTTATAAATGGAAAAAATTAATTGTGATGTAAGTAACTGTTCTCATAATAAATCTGGTATATGTTATTCTAATCGTGTTGATATTAGTGGTATGACATCTTCAACCAGTAATGATACTTGCTGTGGTTCATTCTTAGATAGACAACTTTATAGTGACTTAACAAATAATACTAATGATCCTGGCAAATGCGAATGCTTAGTTTGTAGAGTAAGTAACTGTGTACATAATGAAAACACTCTATGTAACTTATCATCTATACATGTTAGTGGATGTGGTGCTAGACTATATACTGAAACAAACTGTGAAAGCTTTGAAGAAAAATAATATACATAAAGATTAAATAGCAAATGAAATTTTTAATTTCATTTGCTATTTCTATATGTACTATGAATTTTCATGTTTTTCTAACTCTAAAATCAATCTCTTAATTTCATCATTATTAGGATTCTCTCTTATTATCTCTTTAAAGTATTCAATAGCTTCTTTCTCTCTACCCTGTCTTAATAATTCAAATGCATATTCTTCGATTATTCTGTTATCTTCAGGTTCTAATGCATTAGCCTTTACAAGATATTCTTCTACAACATCAAAATTATTAATCTCTTTATTGCAAATAGCTAAGGCAAAATAATTTTCTCCATCTTCTTCATTTAACTCTATTGCCTTTTCAAAATACTTAATAGCTTCATTAAAATTCTTATTGTTAGCTTCATATATTCCTAAACCTGTATATGCTCTTGGGCAATTACTATAGTCTTCTATAGCTTCTAAAAATGCTTCTTTTGCTATATCCTTGTTATTTAAATTAAGTAAATATGTCCATCCAATAATACATTTTAAATCTGATAATTGTTTACCATCACACTCAAAGTTTTCAATATAATCTACACATTTATTTATGGCATCTTCATAAAATCCTTCTCTTATGTCTAGTTCAATTAAAAATGTATTTGCTAAATACTGCTCTGGTTCTTCACTTATAACCTTTTCAAAACATTTTCTACTTTCTACATAAAGCCCTAAACTAAGAAATGCTTCACCTTTTACATTATATCCATAAACAAAATAATTACATCCTAATTCAAAAGCTAAATCTACAGCAGCTATTGCCTCTTCATAAAATCCTTGAACTAAGTAACAATGAGCAGTATAGATTAAAAATTCCGGATTTCCACTTTCCTTAAAGCCATCCTTACTATACTTTAATGCTTCTTTAACATCACAAGCCAGTATTTCATTAAATATTTCTTCTATGTTTTCCATCTTACTCTTCCTTATCTAAATATATTTTTCTATTATTATTGACTTAATTTTAAGAAGCTATCTTTTAATATATTATACTAAAAGATAGCTAATTCTTTAACATGTATAATTAAAGCTTAAAATCTGTATTTTTATCATATGTTTGAGTTTTTAATAAATAACGTTTCAATATTTTAGAAGAAAAGATTTTGAAGTTTAATGAATTATTCATTTCTATTGTATAATCTCCATTTGTTATACATTCTTTTATTTCGCTTATAGTGGAACAATTCTTATTTAAGCTAGTATATATTCCTCCTAATTGAAGAGGTGTATGACTATCGCTTCCTGTAATTATATTAAGTCCTAACTCTTGTGATAAATTAATTAATTCATCTCGTGCAATACTTTCACCTTTTTTAAATATGTCTTTACCATTTAAATCTAAAGCATCTAATCTCTTTAACAGTTCATGAGGTTGATTACATAATTTATGTCCTCTTCTACATGGATGAGCTCCAATCTTTAATAAATTAAATATATCTGCCTGATCTAATAGTTCTTCTAAGTCAATTAAATTATCTCTTTCTCTAAACTCCTTCAAGGCTCCATATAAAGTTACTATACTTTCTCTATCACCTGTTAAAATTACATGCCCTTTATTTTTGATGCTAACTTCCATTGCTGGAAATACAGATATATTATTTACAATATATCTATCTCCATCATAGATAAAGTTTTTATCTAAAAAATCATATATTACTAAAAAATCTTTTGCATTAAAATGTTCACAAAGAACTATTCCATTTAATCCATTTGCTTCAGCAAAATATATTTCATTCATAAAAAACTCTTTATTAAAATCTTTTCGTTTACTTAACAATCCATGGACATGAAAATCCATATTCATTTATTGTTCACACCCTCAATTATTCATAATATTATTAAAGGTATTTAAACACCTTATATTTATTAATATATTAATATTGAGTGTTTTATGTTAATTACTATTAAAAATTTTTAGTATTTTACTTCTTTCATACACAGGCCTTTTGCTGGCGCTTTTTCTGCTAATTCACATCTATTTTTAGCTTCTAATATTTCCTTTATTTTAATTGGTTCTATTTCTTCTTTTGCTACTTTTATTAGCGTTCCACTTAAAATTCTAACCATATTTAATAAGAAACCATTTCCATTATACTCAATCTTTATAATATTATCTTCTTCTGTAATATTTATATAGTTTATTGTTCTAACTGTTGATTTTTTAGACTTATCCTTTACACCACTAAAACTTTTAAAATCATGAGTTCCTATTAAATACTTAGTTGCTTCTCTCATTTTTTCTATATTTAATTGACCTTCAACATGATGAGCATATTTCTTTAAAAAGACATTGGCAAATCTATTATTATCTATAGTATATATATACGTTTTTGATATTACATTTAATCTAGAATGAAATCTATCACTTACTTCTTTTAATGATGTTACAGAAATATCTTCTGGTAAAAACTCACGTAAATATTTTGATATTTCAGGTAGTGTTTTTTGACTATTAGTTTTAAAGTTTGCCGTATATTTATCAGCATGAACTCCTGTATCAGTTCTACCACATCCAATTACTTGAATTTCTTCACCTGTCATTTTAGATAATACTTTTTCAATTTTATCTTGTATTGTTGAAACAGTAGTTCCTTTTATATTTTGTTTTTGCCATCCTTTATATCTAGAACCATCATATTGTATTGTCATTCTTATATTTCTCATATGCAATCAATCTCTCTTTTCTTATTTTATTAACTTTAAATAGCATTTAATTATCTAGACTTAAGTTTAAATCCATCTTTATTACTTACAACTTTAACATTTAGTGCTACTAATAACTTTTCTAAACTTTTAACTTGATTTATATACTCAATTTTTCCACCATTAAGTAAAACATTAATATTCTTTATAATGTCTTGCTTTTCATCTTCACCTAATCTTCTTTTTGTTTTAATAACAACTCTATTTATGAAAGTTAAAGTTTCCCAGATTTGTTCTTCAGTTATTTTACTAAAGTCGTTTATTACTCTTGTATATCCTATTCTTCTATTATTTGCTGGATATGCTTGCTTAAAGAATTCTAAAAAGTGATTTACCTCTTGAGGATCTTTATTTTGAACATATTTCCCAAGTCCAGACTTTAATTGATTTTTTAAATACATTATTGTATTTGCTTTTACTATAGTATTCATAGCTTCTATACTTTTATAAATTATAGTATATACTTCTTGTATCTTATCTGAATCTAAACCTTCTTTTGCTAAAGATTTAACTATTTCTATAGCTTCTAAAATACTCTTCTTTGAATTTAATTCCTTATTATATACTTCTTTTAAAATCGCTTCTCCTGATAACTCATTAAGTTTTAATTCCATCATTTGTACTCCTCTTATTTTAAATAATACTATTTATTTCTTCTATTAACTTTTTATTATATATTCAATAATTTTATAATAAACTATAATTTTAATACTTTTATAATAATTCTTTATATAATCCTAAAAGATTCTTATAGAATATCTTTTCTACCTCTTCATATGTGAAGCCACTTTTCAACATTTCATCTGCTAATAACTGCATATATGACCCATCCTTAAGCTCTAAAGTACTGCTTATTCCGTCAAAATCAGTGCCTAACGCAATACAATCTATTCCACCTATATTTCTTATATGTTTTATATGCTTTATAATATCTTTTATATAAGTATATGTTGGCTCTATATACGGTGTTGGTTGAATAAAGTTTGAACAAAAATTAATTCCTGTTAATCCACCCTTATCTGCAAGCTTTCTTATCATATCATCACTTAAATTTCTTGCAACATTTGATATACTTCTTGCATTACTGTGACTTGCAACAAAAGGCTTATTTGCATATTTTAAAACATCATAAAAAACAGCATCTGATCCATGAGATACATCTACTATTATACCCAACGTCTCCATATTTCTAACTAAATCTACTCCAAATTTAGTTAATCCATCTTCTGTATTTACTATACTTAAATTTGGCTTTCCTACTATATTTCCATTGTTATCTAGATTTAATTTAATATTTGGATAACCAGCTTCATTAGGATAGTTCCATGTTAAGGTAATAAGCCTAACCCCTCTATCATAAACTTCCTTTAACCTTTCTATTTTACCTTCTAATGCCCCTGAATCTTCTATTGTTAATAATGCTGCTATTTTATTTTCCTTTTTACAGCTTAATATATCATCATATTTATAAATAGCCTTTATATCATTGCTATTCTTATTTAACTCTTCATAATAAACATCTATCATTTCATTTAAAGTTTTATATGGATTTTTATATTTCTTAATATCTATGAACATAGCAAAGTTTTGTAATAAATAATCTGCCTTTTTCATTTTTTTAATATCAAGATGTAAATTATTCTCCTTCAAAGCCAAGTTGTTTCCTAAAAGCCTATTTTCATAAATAACTCCAATAGTATCACAGTGCATATCAGCAACCTTCATAAGTTACCCTCCTAAATATTATTAACTTAGATTATACCATATTTTATATGTAAAACCACTTCACTTAGTGTTAAAAAATTCTATATACCAAAACTTATATTTCACTAATATTAATTACTTCTAACTTTAATTTTTATACTTCCTTATATATGAAAAAAGTTACAAACTATAATATGAACTGCCCCCTATCTACTTGACAGAGGGCAGTTCACTTTTAACATATTATATTAACTTTTCAACTTCTTCACATGGAACTGGGATTGTAAAAATTAAATCATCATCGACTTTTATTTTACATTCTTCATTACTTTCTTTTATCTTATCAATAGATAATCCACCTATGTTTACTTCTTTTAATCTAGATGGTGCAACTTCTACCTTAAATAAAGAATCTTTAATTCCTGTAATTTTAAGTTCAGCTTCTCCAGTAGAATTCTTTACTTTTAACCCAATAATATTATTTCCTTTTAACATCTTTTTATCTGTTGGGAAATAATCAACACCTACTTCGCCAGTTATAGTAATAAATCCACCACTTAGTTTTCTTTTCACTAGTAAATTTATTTTATAATCATTAGTAAGTTCACTTAGTAATTTTCCTAATTTATATACTGTTAATTCATGTATCATACTTAACAATTCCTTTTCTTTAATTTCATATAATTATATATTACATAATTATAGTATTATTTCAATATATTTTTATATACTAAAATTTAATTCTTATTAATTTTTCTCTAAATAAATTATTCTACCTATCTATAGTAAATAGATATTTAGGTTCAAATATAACTTTAATTATATTATTAATTTTAAAGTTCATATCTTCTTTTGAAATAGTAAAATTAATTAATGTTGATTTAGGTGAATTTGCTTCTCTAATATATAAAGTATAATCAAAAGGATTTTCAATTATATTTTCAATTACCATATCAAATACATTATCTTTAACTTCCCGCTCCTTAAACAGTTTAATGTTATGTGATCTTATTGCTATGTACTTAATGTTTTCTCCGTGCCTTAAACATCTTAGCTTTAGATTCCAATCTTCTGCCATAATAAAATTATCATCTATTATCTTAGCAATTGAGATATTTTTACACCCTGTAATTTTAGCTTCTGATAATGAACTAGGACTTTCAAACAGTTCATTTTTATCTTTAATATTTTTAGCTATTCCTGAATCAAATACTATTATCTTATTACATACTCTATATGCTTCACCTATATCATGTGTTACAAAAACTACAGTTCCTTCGTAATCTTTTAAAAGTTCAATTATTTCTCTCTCCATACTAGCTCTTAAATGATTATCTAAAGCAGAAAATGGTTCATCTAAAAGCAATATATCTGGTGATGTAATAAGTGCTCTTGCTAAAGCAACTCTTTGTTGCTGTCCTCCTGATAATTGCCATGGATATCTATTTTCAAGACCTTCTAATCCGAATTTTTTAATATATTTAGATGATAATTTACTTTTTTCATCCTTGCTCATTTTATCTAAACTAATTTCTATATTATCTTTAATACTCATATGAGGAAATAGTGCATAGTTCTGAAATAAAAAACCCACCTTTCTATCCTTTGTCTTAATATCTATTTTCTTTTCTGAATCAAAAAGAACTTTATTATTAACAATAATTTTCCCCTTACTTGGTCTCTCTAATCCTGCAATACACTTTAGAGTCATACTTTTACCAGAACCTGAAGCCCCTAAAAAACCTATAATTCCACCATTACTATTCATTGATACATCTAATTTAAATGATGATAATTCTTTAACTATATCAATATATAAGCTCATCTTACTTTCTCCTATTTCCTATAAGCTTTTGTTGTACATCACTCCAGTAATTTAATAAAAATATCATAATGAATGATATAACAACTATAATTAAAACCCATAATAAAGCCTTATTCATATCTCCGCTTTCTACAGCAAAGAATATAGCTATCGGCATAGTTTGTGTTCTTCCTGGAATATTTCCTGCTATCATTAATGTGGCTCCAAACTCACCTAATGCTCTAGCAAAACTTAAAACTAATCCTCCTATTATTCCTGGCCATGCTAACGGTACTGCTATTTTAAAAAATATTTTTATTTCACTTAATCCTAAAGTTCTTGCAGCCAAAATCATATTCTTATCTATCTGCTCAAATGCTGAACGACAAGTTCTATACATCATAGGAAAAGCTACAACTGTTGCTGATATAACAGTTGCACTCCAAGTAAAAATTATATTCTTATCAAAAGCCATAAATATTTTTCCTACAACTCCATTTTTACCACATATAAGTAGTAAAAAGAAACCTATAACTGTTGGAGGTAAAATAAGTGGAAGGGTAAAAACTCCATCTAGTATCCCTCTAGCTTTCCCTTTATAATTTGCCATTTTATATGATACAAATACTCCTATTATTGATGTAATAATAGTTGCTACAAATGCTGTTTTAAGTGATATCCATAACGGTGAAAAATCCATAATTATAACCTTTCTAATATTATAATGATTTATAAAATAAATTAGTAGTTATACATTTTATATAACTACTAATCTTATACTTTATCATAATTATTTTAACATGATTTATTAATTATTCTACTTTAAATTAAGAATTTGCTTTATATCCATACTTCTCAAAGATTTTTTGTGCTTCCTCAGTAAATAAGAAGTCTTCAAATTTCTTTGCTTCTTCAATATTCTTAGAATCCTTTATAACTGAAACCGGATAGATAATAGGTGAATGTTCATTAACTTCTGGAACATTTTTTACAACATTGACATTACTATTATTTAATGCATCACTTAAATATACGAATCCTGCATCTGCATTTCCTGATGCAACCCATGCTAAAACTTCTTTAACGTCTTTTGCAAATACTAGTTTATCACTAATACTATCTTTTATTCCTGTATTAACTAATACTTCATCAGCATATTTCCCTGCGGGAACACTACCTGGATCTCCAACTGCTATATGTTTTATATCGCTATTTTTTAAATCGTCAAAACTCTTTATTTCAACACCTTTTGCAGTTATAAGAACTAACTCATTTTGAACTAAATCTTTAGTTGTTTCATCAACTAATAAACCTTTTTCTTTTAATGTATTCATTTGCTTTTGTCCTGCTGATATAAATAAATCACATGGTGCACCTTGCTCTATTTGTTGTTGTAATGATCCAGAGCCTCCATAGTTTACAACTAATGTAACATTATCAGCAACCTTCTTATACGCTGTTTCTAAATCAGCCATAACTTCTTTTAAACTAGCTGCTGCAGAAATATTTAATTCTACT
>JAFNXG010000074.1 GCA_017383505.1 Clostridium sp. | reverse complement strand
TAACTTATATGAAATTATTC
The DNA here is from genome assembly GCA_017383505.1 of Clostridium sp. Taxonomy (GTDB): domain Bacteria; phylum Bacillota; class Clostridia; order Clostridiales; family Clostridiaceae; genus Clostridium. The sequence continues at coordinate 9,217 of JAFNXG010000074.1, read as the reverse complement.
CAGAAGGATTGGAAAAAAGATGTTTAGAAAATGCAATAAGAAGTTATAAAGGAATGCCTATTAATTATCATATTGATGAAATATTAGAAAATTTATAAAAAAGTGTTGACAAACTAACAAATAAGTGTTACAATTATAATGTAATTAAAATTACTAGAAAGGTGTGAGAGGTATGAAAGATAAAACGTACTATAAGTTGAGTGATGATGAAAAGGAAATCGTTAAGAAAGTACAAGAAAGAACTATTACAGAATATGATATACAAAATGATTTTATAAATGTAGAACATATTATGTATATGGTAGAAGATTTATTAAATGAAATTGATAGGCTAGAAGAAGAACTTGAAGAAGAAATACAAGACAAGAACGATAATTATAGAAGATTAAGTTATTCTGAAATGGGATGGTAAGTGTGAAAAATAGAGTATTAGAATATATTCAAAGATTTGGAAGTATAAATACATTTCAAGCATTTATGGATTTGGGATGTACAAGATTATCAGAGTATATTAGACAATTAAGATTAGAATATAATATACAAGATGAATGGATGGAAGGTATAAACAGATTTGGTGAAAAAATTAAATATAAAAATTATTATATAAAGGAAGGTAAATGATATGGAAAATATAAGTTATTTAGATTTAGAAAAAGCAAATGAAACAATTAAAACAACAGATATAAAGGGTAAAGGTTATGCGGAAGTTAATCAAAGAATTAAGGCTTTTAGAATGGTATACCCACAAGGAACAATAGAAACTGAAATGATTAGCAATGAAAATGGGGTATGTATATTTAGAGCAAATATTTATGATGAAGAAAAATTACTTGCAACAGGTACTGCTTACGAGAAAGAAAATAGTACATTTATAAATAAAACATCATATATAGAAAATTGTGAAACATCAGCTGTAGGAAGAGCATTAGGAATGGCTGGATTTGGAATTGATACATCAATAGCAAGTGCTGAAGAAGTGCAAAATGCTATTAATAATCAAGTAGAAATTAATACAGAAGAAGAAGCTAGAAATTTACAAATAACATTTGGAAAATATAATGGAAAAACAATTGGCGAGATATATGAATCAGGAGATGTAAAATATCTTGAATGGTTATTTGATAAAGGAAAAGATGAAAACATAAAAAAGGCAGTAAGCATATTAACAGGATTAGTTGAAATGACTCCAGAAGAAACAAAAAAAGAAATAAATGCAATGCCTATACAAGAAACACAAAAGCAAAGAATAAAAGATAAATATAGTGCAGACGAGATAAAAAAAATATTAATAAAATTAAATAAAAGTAAATTAAGTGATTTAACTTATGAGGAAGCAGATAATTTATTAAAATTTATGGAAATTACAGAAGACGCAATGTCTAGTATAACTGAGGTATTAGCATCTGGAGATAGATAAAAAGGAGAAAAAAAATGAAAAAAAAGGATAAGGTTAGTGTGAAATATGATAAATTAGAAATATTAAAAAGAAAATGCGAACATTGTGGACATAATCAGTATGTTCTTAACAGTGATAAAACTATATGCAGTTGGTGTAAGCATTATATATATGCTTCACCAATGGCTAAGTTTAGAAACAAATTAAAAGAAAAAATGGCGAAAATTAAAATGATAGGAGAATAAATAATGAATCATTATGTATGTTTAGGAAGAATAATAAATAAAATTGAATTAAGATATACTACAAGTAATAAAGCAGTAGCTAAAGTAACATTAGCAGTTAATAATGGTAAGGATGATACATCATTTATACCAATAACATTTTTTGACAAAATGGCAGAAAATGTAAGCAAATATTGTGATAAAGGCACAATGATTGCAGTGCATGCTACAGTAAGAAATTGTAATTGGGAAGATAAAGAGGGAAAGAAACATTATGATTATAATTTTGTAGCAAATAAAGTAACATTTATATCAAACAAAACAAAAGAAATAGTTGAAGAAAAAAATGAAGAAATAAAAAATCACGATCCATTTCAAGAGCTTGGAGATATGATAGAAGTAAATGATAATTTCTTAGATTAGGAGATGTAATAATGGAGAAAATATTATTTGATATAGAAACATATAAAGAGGATAATCCTCATGTTTATATTACAGACGATATGATAAAAGCTGTAATTGAAGATAACATTGATGATTTAATAAAAGAAATAAGAGAAGAAATATAGGAAGGTGGAATAATGGAAGAAGGATTAACACAAAAGCAAGCAAATATATATAATGCAATTATGAAATATAAAATAGAAAATGGTTATCCTCCAACTTTAAATGAGTTGGGTGAGATGCTTAACAAAAGTGTAGGTGCAGTAAGGCATGGATTAAGGCTTTTAGAGAGAAAAGGTTATATTGAAGTAGAAGGCAATAGGTCTAGAGCAATAAAGGTAATAAAATGATAGGAAATAAGAATCAATGTATCAATTGGTTATTAGAACAAGAAAATGGGATATTTAAAGTTGGTAATTATAAAGAAAAAAGAAACAATGAACAAAATGCAAAATATTATAAATTACTTAATGAACTTGCAAAAAAGTTAAAAATTGGATGGAGAGAATTGCATTTTAATATGTTAAAAAATTATAGTACAGTATGGGAAATGTTAGTTCCGGAAGATACAAAAATAACAGGCATTGAGTATTATGAAAAAAAATCTTCCATAATAAAAAATGGTAAAAAGTTTAATGTATATCATGTATATACGCCAAGTCATGAGTTAAAAACTGATGAATTTGCAATATTACTTGATGGACTTATACAAGAAGCAGAACAACAGGGAATAGAAACTCGTAGTCCTAGCGAAATAGAAAGGGATAGTAAGTTATATGTATAAAATAGAAATACCAATGAAATTACCTAGTTTAAATGAATATGTGAATGTATGTAGAACAAATAAATTTAAAGCAGGAAAATATAAAGCTGATATAGAGCGAGAACTAGGCTTTTATTTAATGAAAATGCCTAACTGGAATAATCCTATTAAAATACATTTTCACTGGGTAGAGGGTAATAAAAGGCGAGATTTAGATAATATTTGTTTTGCTAAAAAATTTATATTAGATGCTATGGTTAAAAAAGGAAAATTAACTGATGATAATAGAAAATGTGTAACTGGATTTACAGATGAGTTTAGTTATGGTAAAGAAACAAAAGTGATATTAGAAATAGAGGAGGTATAGTGTGATAAAAAATATAGGAATGATTGGAATTATGTTATTGGTATTATTATTTGGATTTGGTTTAGGATATGCTTTTAAAGAATCACAAATGAAAGATATAGAAAAAGTAATACTACAGAAATATTGTAATAAGTATGGAGGGTGGATGTGTGAATAAAGAAGAATTAATTGAAGTATTAAGACAATTTGATGAAAAAAGAGTAGAAGAATTACCAGAAAAAACAAGAAACATATTTTATGCAATAATGAAAATTGCAGACGAAAGAGATGAATTGAAAAACATAATAAATGAAGCAAAAGAAGAATGTAAATCAGTAATAGGTAATCCTGAACATACAATAGTTAGTAAAAATGAACTGATGAAATTAATGTTAAATATATTAAATAAAGGAGATAACAATGAATAAAGAAGAATTTATAGGTAAATTACAAATGGTATATGTAGGAGATAGAAATGCAATTGATGATATTATATCAGAGTATGATAGATTAAATAAAGAGTATGAAAGAATATACAATGAAAATTGTAAATTAAGAGAAGAACACAATATAACAGATATCAAGTTATTAGATGAAAATAATAGATTGAATAATATAATTGATGAATTAGAAAAATGGATAGAAGAACATAAACAATATCAATTAATAAGTGAAAGATATATTGTATGGGAAGATAAATTAGTAAATAAACTAAAAGCATTAAAGGAGAATAATAAATGACAGAAAAAGTATTATTGAATAGCGGATATAAACAATATGATGTACCAGTATGGAAAAATTGCGATAGATTTTATCAGAAAAAAATTAATGATAAAAAATATTTTAATGTATATTACTATGATACATTTAAAGAGAATGGTGCATTAAATTATAAATTTGAATATGAATTTGTTGAAGATAGAGATAAGTATTGGTATCACACTGAAATATGGGCTTTAGATAAAGATTACCCTTACACCATTGAAGAAATAGAAGAATTATTATTAAAGGAGAATAAGTAAATATGAGTGAAGAAAATAGAATAAGATTTGCTGGATTAATGGAAGCATATCTTAACATACCTAGTTTTGTATGTGAATTAATAGAAAAACAACTACAAGATAATAAATATAAAGAAGTTATTGAATATGTAGTGCAAAGAAGAAATGAGATTGAAAATAAAGTAAGTTATTTAAGTGAACAAGAAAAAATAAATCAATATTTAGATTTACAACAAAAAGTAGAACAATTAGAAAAAGAAAATAAAACACTAAACAGTGTATTAGAAACATTAAAAGAAACAAATAGTCTTTTAATAAATCAAAAATATAAATTAGAGTATGAATTAGATACGTTAGATAATAAATATGAACAACTAGAAAACATAAGAAAAGAAGCTATTGAATTAATCAAAAAATATCAAAGAAAAGATGAATTTTTAAATCTTAATGAGTGGCAAACAAGAGATTTATTAAACATATTAAACAAAGGAGATAACAATGGAAAGTAATATATATAATTATGAAGCAATAAGAGTAACAATGAAATCACCTAAAAGAGATATATTACCAAATGATGTATTAATATATAAAAATGGTGAGAAAGCAGTATTATATGAGCAATACTTTTGGGCAATAATGAAGTTTTATGATGATAATTTAAATCACGTTTATAATGATGATTATACAATTATAGAAGTGTTACGTCCACATTATGAAAGAATATATGAAAAAGAATATAAAAAAACCAAATAGACTTTTTATTAATAAAATGCTATAATTAAATATAGGAGGGAATATGAAATATAAATTTGAAAAAATTGATGACGATATAACAAAGTTAAGTTATAAAGACAAAGAATTTGAAATTAAAAGAGATGTAGGATTAACTTCTAAAATGCAAAGTGTATACATGAAAGCAAGAACTAAAATGATGATTGATTTTTCTAAACAAGGAATAACAAAAAAAGATTTAGTAATTGAAAAGAAAGAAAAAGGAAAAACATATTATGACAATACAAACCTTAATGAACTTGAAAAATATTACACAGAAATGGCTTTTTTAGAAATATATGACGAAATATCAAAAGAAGCTACAGGAATGATATTTCAAGAACTAATTTTAGATATAGGACTAAATGAAAATGAAAGTGAAGAATTTGGTTTAGAGTTTAGTAATACGTTGTTAGGTAATATCAAAACACCCTCAGAAACAAAATAAAATAACACCGATTTGCTTTGCTTATGATAAAGATTTAGAGCAATTATATTCATTTTATTGTGCGAGATATGAAAATATTAGATATAAAGAATTTTTAAAATTAGGAATAACCGAATTTATGATGAAATTAAACAGTATACCTGAATCAGAGCCTATATTTAACATAATAAAATCTCGTATAATAAATGTTAGTACAATAAAAGATAAAGAAGAACGTAAATATTGGAGAAAACAAAAAAAAATAAATAAAATACCAGATATATATTTAAGTAATGATGAATTGGATATGAATATGAAAGAAATGTTTAAGAAAGTTGGAGGAATAAAATGAAATTAGATGAATTTATGAAAAACATTGAAATATTAGGAAAAGAATTTTCTATATATACAGATGAAGAAAAAGGAATAATGTTTCCATTAAATACAGTACATTTATTAACTAGGGTTGATATGTTAGAATTAGCGAAAGAAGAATATCAAGTAGCAAAATTTCAAAAAAAGATAGATGATCTAGATTATAAAATAGAAAATATTAAAAGGGCAGTACCTAAAAATGAAATAACAGGGAAGGACGAAGATAAGTTTACAATAACTGAAAAAGAAATTGCAGTACGTAAAATATGGAATGTATCAAATACTGCAGGAGCATTTAAGAGCTTTGTAAATAAAAATGAAGCAATGGAGTATTCTAAAAAAATAAATAAAGAAGTTTTAGAATATTTAAAATAGGAGATGTTATGATAGAACACTCAAATGTATTTTATGTTAAAGATATAAGTATTATAGGTGGAGTTGAAACATTCTTATATGAGCTTGTAAAAAAATATAAAGATTATGATATAGCAGTGGTATATAAAACAGCACATATTAATCAATTAAAAAGGTTGAGGAAATATTGTAAAGTATATAAACACATTAATCAAAAAATAAAGTGTAATGTTGCTATTATAAATTATGACACCTCCATAATAGATTATATAAATGAAGATGCAAAAATATATCAAGTTATTCATGCGGATTATGAAGACAAAGCTTATAGATGGAAACCACCAACACATAAAAGAATATATAAATATATAGCAATAACAAAACATATTGAAGAGAGTTTTAAACGCATGACTGGATTTGATAATGTTATATTAAGTTATAATCCATTAAAAGTAGAAAGATCTAAAAAAATAGTATTATTAAGTGCTACACGTTTATCAAGAATAAAAGGCAAAGATAGAATGATAGCACTTGCTAATGAATTAGATAGACAACATATAGATTATATATGGTATATATTTACAAATGATAAAAATGAAATACCTAACAAAAATGTAGTATATATGACACCAAGACTAGATATAGGTTATTGGTTTGACCAAGCTGATTATATAATACAATTAAGTGATACAGAAGGGTTGTCTTACACAATAAATGAAGCATTATATAGAAACAAACCGATAATAGTAACACCATTACCTTATTTAAATGAAATAGGAGTAAAAGATGATATAAATGCTTATATAATGAAGTATGACTGTAGTAATGTAAAAGATATAGTAAGTAAAATAAAAAAAATACCAAAATTTAAGTTTGAAAAATTAAAAGATAAGTATAATGATTTATTAGATAAAACGCCTAGTTATTATGATATCAATGCTCTAGTATCCGCACGAGCATTAAGAACATATAAAGATATGGAATTAGAATGTTATATACAAAAAGGTCAATTATTACCAGTGAAAATAACAAGAGAAAGAGCGGAAGAATTAATGGAACATCCAAAAGGTGCATTAATAGAGGTGATAGAAAATGATACCTAAAAAAATTCACTATATATGGTTTGGCAAAGGTAAAAAAAATGAAAGAGTAAAACATTGTATAGAAAGTTGGGAAAAGTATTTACCTGATTATGAAATAATAGAATGGAATGAAGATAATTTTGATGTTAATTATAATGACTTCACAAAAAAAGCATATGAGAACAAAAAGTGGGCGTATGTAAGTGATGTAGCTAGATTATGGATATTATATAACGAAGGTGGAATATATATGGACACTGACGTAGAAGTATATAAGCCATTAGATGAATTCTTAAATGAAGAAGCATTTACTGGTTTTGAAGATATACATTATCCAGTAACAGCAACATTAGGAAGTCAAAAAGGTAATCCAGTAATTAAATTAATGCTAGATTATTACAATGCGATAGATTTTAAAATGTATGATGATTGGAAAGATTATATCAGAAATCAAGAAACATCTACTTGCATACAATCTAACATATTAGGATTATTAGGAATAAATAGAGAAAAAAATGAGATACAACATATAAAATATTTTACTGTATATCCTAGAAGTTATTTTTTTACTAAAGATGAAGGATATACATATCATAGTTTTAATGGTAGTTGGTAAGGAGGTAAAATATGCCATGGAAGTCAAAAAGCCAAAGAGCATGGGGACATAGCCCAGCAGGTACAAAAGCATTAGACGGTAAGAAAGCAGTTGAAGAGTGGGATAAAGCAACTAAAGGGAAAAAACTACCTAAAATAGCACCTAAAAAGAAAGGTAAATAAAAAGGAAGTGATATAGTGGCAAATAAGGGGCAAGAAAACCTTATTCCTATGAATGAGCGAAGCGAGGACGAAGTAAGGGAATTAGGACAAAAAGGTGGCATTCGTTCTGGAGAAGTAAGACGAGAAAAGGCCACTATGAAAAAAGTATTAGAAATGATGCTTAATACAACCAATAAAGATGGAGAAACATACCAACACGAAGTTACACTTGGTTTAATAGCGAATGCAATAGACAAGACAAAAGGTGGTAGTCCAGAAGCATATAAGACTATCCTTGCAGTATTAGGCGAAATAGACGAACAAACATCAACCCCTAGTTTAAATATAAACATAGTAGATAATAGTAATTTAGAAAAAGCACTATATGAGGAGGAATAAAAATGGAATTTATAAAAGTTGGAAAAAATTATATGATTAAAAATGGTAATGGCAGAATGATTACTGAAAAAGAAAAATTAGAGTTAGAAAATAAAGAATTAATTATTAAAGATATTCAATCAAATGAATGTCAAGGTAAAACAACTCAGAAATTAACTAAAAACAAAAAAAGGTTAAAAAAGATAACTGCACCTCAAGAGGAGAATGCAGATGATATTATCAAAGAAACAGATAGCACTATATAACGATATAATAAGTTCTAATATACCAAATATAAGTGTATTAGGAAGTACTCAAAGTGGTAAGACATACGATATATGCTTATCACTTATAAAGTATGCTGAGAATCTTTACAATTATGAAAAAGAGCAACGCAAGAATAAAGATTATTTACCACGTGAATATAATGGTGCTATTATTGGATGGACAACCGACACAGTAAAATCAAATATAGTTGATAATTTAGTAAAGATATTAGAAAAGATAAAATATAAACATTATACTTTAAAATATGGTCAGCAAGAAAAATATCTAGAGATATTTAATATTAGATTTTATTTCTTTGGTTTTAATACTAAACTATCATTTAATAGAATATTAGGTAAACCATTAATATTTTGCTGGATAGATGAAGCAGCTAGAATATATACACAAGGTCAATTACGTGAATCATTTAATGAAATACCAGGACGTATGATGAGCTATGCAGGGCATCCATACTATAAAAGAATAGATAGTTTTAATGTGGAAGGAAGTCAGAATCATCCGTATAAAAAAGATTATATTGATAATAGGGATTGGGTAAAGTATGTTTTTTATCCTTATGATAATCCCGTATTAGATACAGAAGAAAAGATAAAGGAAGCAGTAAAGTCTTTT
>JAFNXG010000073.1 GCA_017383505.1 Clostridium sp. | reverse complement strand
TTATTTTATCCACTTAAAGTAATTAATCCTCTATAATAAATCTCAAGGAGATTTGATCGAATTATTATTGTTAGAATAAGAATATTATATTTAACTTCTAAATTTTGCTTTTTACAAAATAAATAAATTAACATATATGTTGTTAATGCTGAAAAAATCTGAATTCTAACAGAATTTTCATTATAACCTAAAATTTTTTAATTCTAAGATTTTGTTTATTCCATTTAAAGAACAGCTCAATTTCCCAACGTTTCTTATATATATTTATAATGTCTTCTTTTGATAAATCAAAAATATTAGTTACAAAAGTAATTGCTTCATCATTCTCATCAAAACACATAATTTCTCTATATTTATTAAAGGTTAAATTTCCGCCAGGCGTTGAGCCCATTATTACCTCAGTATCATAAATATCTTCATTTATATTTGAGCCTAAAAATTTTTCCTCCATTATTATTGAGTTTTTGACTCCACGAGTAACAAATTTAAATCCATTTTCAGTAAGTTTATCATACCATCTATAATCGTAATATCCTCTATCAAACACATATATACAATCTTTGTCTCTAAACATATTATCAACACATTTTCTATCATTAATATTACCCTTAACTATATTTATGTATTCAGGATATTCACCATTAAACATTGTACTAATTTTCATTACTGATTTTTCATCATCAAATTTAAGTGATGGAGCTAACTTTAATGCTGTCACGATTACGCTTGAATCTATGATTTTAAGCGGAAGAAAATCTTTAATTAGTTTATATTCTCCAAAACGTTTTTTAGCTTTAGATATAAGATAATAAAATATATCTTCAAAAATCCGACTATCTCTAGATGCATTCTTTCTACTAAATTGAGAAACACTTGGTATAATAATAAATTTTTTCAATTTATTATTATGAGATATTTGAGTTTGTAACTCTCTTAAACTTTTACAATTCATAAAATTAGAATAAAGTAATGCATATAAATGTGGTTTGGTATCAAAATGCTGACTTCTAAAATTTCCATCATATTTTGAAATAACTCTTTCTAGAAAAGTTCCTTGAATTTCCGCTATTAATTTATTAAAAACTAATCTTTACTTCCAAAAGCGGATTAATTTATGAGATTTATTTTATTATCATTATTGCTTATCCCTACAATTATTGGAGTAATTTATTGCATTTATGAATTCTCCAATACACCACAATATTTTATATCTTATGATAACTTTTGATATATATCTAAAAAATAATAATAAGAAAGTGTTCCCGAGGAACACTTTCTTATTTATACTAATTATTTATTTTATCTAACTTACGTTTATTATTTTCTCTCTTTAATGTGCTTACACTAATACCCATTAATCTCTCAACCTCGTTATAACTTTTATCTCCACAATTTACAGATAACATAGATAAAGCTAAGTCTATTTGCTCCTTAGTAAACTTTTTAGGTCTACCCTCCTTATACCCATCTTTTGTCCTTGCTATTTCCTTCCCTTCCCTTGTTCTTTCTAAAATCATATCTCTTTCGAATTCAGCAAAAGATAAAAATATATTTCTTATTAATTTACTAGCTGGGGTATTATCCATTACCCCTATATTTAATATATTTATCTTTATTCCCCTATCAAGTAATTCTTGTACTAGTTTAGCTCCATCTATTAAGCTCCTAGCAAATCTGTCGAGCTTAGTAACTGTGAAGGTATCTCCTTCTTTCAACTTATCCAATAATAATTTTAATTGTGGTCGATCGTTAGTTTTTCCTGAAAACTTTTCTTCTATGACTTCATCACAACCTGAAGAAAATAATGTAGATAATTGTTCTTCTAAAGAATTTCCACTACCTTGCTTTATTGTACTAACTCTTGCATATCCATAATTCATATTTTCCCTCCATCAAGGTCAAAACTTGTCCCCAAATACAAAAATTTATACCATTACTTTTGACCATAATTTTTGACCCCTTATTAAGTATTATTTTATCGTTGATTAAAAATATATGTCAAGCCAAAAACACCCTTAGTCCAAAAGTGTTAGATTATGATACTTGTGGAATCTATTCAATATGTTAGATTGAGGCATCTTTAATAATTCAAAAATAGACTCTTTTATAATATAAATCATGCAGTAGCAAAGAGCTTAAAGGAAATAGAAATATTCCTAAAAACAAAATATACAATTAAATATTATATGAATAGTAAACTTAGAAAATAAATTGAGATAATGCTGAAAAAAGGTGAATCAATTACCACCTTAACGCTTCTTAAAATATTAATTTTTCTATTTTTGTCATTTTTTTGAATAATTGTATTTACTTTTACTTTTATAGTGGTTATAATTAAATAAACAAGTACTTGTACTAAAAACAAATATATTGTAAATTGAAGGAGAAATTTATGAGTAAAAAAGTTTTATCACTTATTGTTGCTGTAGGGATTATAGGAACATCATTATTAACACCGTTAACAGCTTATGCGGATACACCTGAGGAAAATTGGGGCAATGAAAAATATGGTACCTTAGAAGAACAAATGGAGATGCCAGGAGTAACTGTATATAAAGACGGAACTTCTGTTGAATATAATTTAGTTAATCCTAAATATGTTGTTGCATCATTTAAATGTATCAATGGTACTGTAAAGATAGATTCATCTGTATATATTGGCTATAATTATGTAACATCGGGATTAGCTACTAAGGTTCTTCAAGAGGCTCTTAAAGCATTAGGTTATGATGCAGGAACGTCAGATGGAATTTTTGGACCTAAGACTCATCAAGCTTTAATTAATTTTCAAAGAGATAATGGACTTTCTGTTGATGCAACTGCTGGACCTCAAACTTGGACAATATTAGGTTCTAAATGCTCTGGAAAAACTCTTTCCATAGTTTTATAATACTTATTTTTATCATACAACATAATTTAAAATTGTAAAATTGAGCTGTTTCATTAATATAGTGAACAGCCTTTTCTATTTCAATAAATAAAGAAATTTAAATACTATATTTTAATATTAAAAAAATATCATTAAAAGATATCTGATTAATAAAAAATAAACATTTATTCAAGTATATAAAGATATTAGTTTTATAATAATAAAAGAAACTACTAAGAAAAATATATAACTTAATCACTCTTTTTATAGTGGATTTAAATATTTCAAAATAGTTTAAATATATAAAAAGAGGAATCGATCACAGACTTTTATCTGTTAATTCGATAACCTCATTTTAAGTAATAATATTATTCTAATACTGTTGCATTAATCTTATATTCATTATTATCAAATTCCTTAATTTGACCATCATTATATTCAACTATTGTAGAATCAGCTTTTATTGTTACTGCTGAAATCCCTGTTTCTCTTGGTATTTCTTGAGCAGTTGTTGGTGTTTCTACAAATGTATAATTTTTTACTCCATTATCTTCAGGAGTATCTGCAAATACATTGTTTGAATTAAATGAAAATATTGTTCCTCCAACTACAAAAAATATAAATGCACCAAATAATAGTCCATTTTTCTTTGATTTTAAATTTAACATACTCTCAATTCTCCTTTTTATTATATTTATTTTTTTATTACTAAATTTTGATGACATTAATGATATTTTAAGTTCATTTTTATATTTTATTGAATTTATTAATATTAATGAATACTCTTTAATTTCTTTAATTTCAGCATCTTTTATCACTTGCTCATCACAAGATAATTCACATTGTTCAAAAAAAAGCCTTCTTAAAATATAGATTAAAGGGTTAAACCAGTGAAGTGCTAAAGCTAATATCATTAATAGCTTTAAGATGTTGTCTTTCCTTTTAAAATGAATAAGTTCGTGATTAAATATCCACTTTAAATCTTCTTCTGTATAATTATTTTCTGGAATTATTATTGCATTTTTTATTATTCCGATAAGAAATGGTGTTGGAACACCTTTCACAACATATACATTAATATTTGAATTTATTTTATTAATTATAATTTGTTCATTTAATATTTTTTGAAATTTGCTATTTTGACTCCAATTTATATTTCTTTTTATTCTAAAATAAAACATAAATTGAAAATAAACATGATATAAAATTATTATACAAACTCCTATAATCCAAAGTATAGAAAAAATATTAATAAAATCAAAGGAACTTAAATTACTTATTGATGGTTCAATATAATAAATTTTACTATTAAAGTTATTCTCTTTTAATATTGAAAAATAATTTATTGGAAGATTAATATTTATTTTAATAATAAATATTAATCTTAATATTATAATGATTAAAATAGAATAATTAAATTTATGACTATATTTAGTTAAAAATTTATTATTAAATAATATAATCAAAATAAGGAATATACTTGTATAAATACTTGTATTTATAACCTGAAAAAATAACTCTTTCATATCATTACCTATTTTTTACCCATTCTTCAAGTTCAGCTAAATCTTTATTAGTAATTTCATTACTGTCTTCAAGTGTAGATATAATACTTTTTAACGACTTCCCATGTAAAAATTTAAAAAAATCTTTTGTTTCAAATTTAACATAATCATATTCTTTAATGATTGCTGTATAAAAAACCTGTTTTCCTATACGTTCAGTTGTTAAAAATCCCTTGTCAACAAGTCTTGATAGTGTTTTTGATGTAGTACTTAATTTCCAACCTAATAATAATTCCATATAAGCACCAATCTCTTTAGTTGGTAATTTTTCATTTTTACCCCAAATAAACTTCATTATTTCAAATTCTGTTTTAGGTAACTTTTTCATAAAAAAATCCTTTCATAAACTGATAATTATCATACTTTAATGATATACGACAATTGTAATAGTGTCAAGTGGAGTTTTAATTTTATAGTTTGTTTACTAATTGGGGTAGCGTCCAGAAAATGCAGATTTCACACGTTAAGAGCATTTTTTCCTGCTGATACCAAGGGTTTTCAGACTTTTTTATATGTTTAATGGTCTATGTAATTCTTTAGTTTCCAACTCATTTAAATTAAAAGTATATTCCCCTAATATATTTATGTGTTCCCATCCTAAAGGTGAGATATGAATAATTAAATTATAATAAATATATTCACCAATAGATTCTTTATAATTTATAGCTCTTTCTAAATTTAATGAGCGTATATACTCTAGTTTTTCAATAACTTTTAAAAAGTTATCAGGAGAATGGGAACCTATAGGTTCTTTCAACCACCTTAAAATAGTTTTTCCTTTTAATTTCTCTGATTGTAAAAATACTATATCATCTAACTTCTTTTTTTGAATTTAATGAGCTTACTATAGTATTTATAATCAACATTTCAGACCCATTTTTTGCTTCCCATACAAGATTTTTAAATGTAGTTATTGCAGGTAATATAATTTTCTTTTCTCTCAAATACTCTATAGAGTTTTTCATTAAAAATAAAGAATCACTATTTTCAAATGCTAAATTAACAATGTATTTTAATAAAAATTTATAGTTAGTATTTGAAAATTATCTATAGCCATACTCCTTTTTCAACTCTCTATATGATCTCTTGAAGTATTACTCCTCAATGCATATAGTTTAAGAGCCTTAGGAACTGTACCAACTTGTTTAGCTATATATCGAATTATCTCAAGTGATATTTCTTTATTTAAACTGTAAGACCATCCTTGATATCTTAAAGCAGCTAATTGAAATGCAAATTCAAGTTTATTTTCTTCTTTTCTATGTTTTATAATTATTTCTAAATCATATTTTGAAGATGTATAGTAAGACCCTATACTCCATTCTCCTTCAGGATATTGAATAAAAAGTTTTCTTTGTTCTTTTGTAAATAATTCCCTTCTGTGTTGCATGCTCATAATATTTTCTCCCCATATTTCAAATCAAATATTTTAAAACAAATTTTTAGTTTATATTTGTACACAAAAATGAACTAAAAATTAATATATATAAAAGTAAGTAAAATTCTCAAAATTTCTTTTAAAAAATTTTATTTTTTAGTTCGTTAATATTTCTATAGTTATATGAACTATTGTAGTGTATTATATTTATGAATATCAAATTGAAAGGAATGAAAATATGTTAATAGGATACTGTAGAGTTTCAACTACTGAACAAAATTTAGATAGGCAAATAGAAAGTCTTAAAAATTATGGATGTGAAAGAATTTATTGTGATAAATCAACCGGAAAAAATTTTAATAGACCTGAATACATTAAGTTAAAAGATGCACTTAGAGCTGGTGATACATTAGTAGTACATGAATTTGATAGATTAGGGCGTAATAAAAGATTAACTCTCAAGGAAATTCAATATTTTAAAGAAAATAATGTTAGATTAGTAGCTTTAAATCTCCCAACCACACAATTAAATACAAATGATAATTTGATGTTAGAAACCATTAATAATATAATAATTGAGCTTTATACTATGATGGCCCAAGATGAAGTTGAAAAAAGAGAGAAAAGACAAAAAGAAGGAATTAAACTAGCATTAGAAAAAGGGGTTAAATTTGGACGTAAGAAAACAGAATATCCTAAAGAGTGGACTAGTGTTATTAAATTAGTTGAAAATAGAACTATAAATAATATAAAAGCAATGGAAATTTTAGGGTTAAAGAAAACAACTTATTATAAATTATTGAAAGAGCATAAGAATAGTTTGTAAAAAGTCTGAAAACCCTTGGTATCAGCAGGAAAAAATGCTCTTAACGTGTGAAATCCGCATTTTCAGATTATACAAATAAATAATTATAATAAAACATATTTCTATAAATTTATAAATATTGGATACCTCCATGTATTATAGTTATGGTCGGCAAACCCAGTATAATTTTACAACGAAGCCTTTTTTATTTCTACTTACCGATAGAAGCTTTTCGAAAACATAGATCGAATCTGTA
>JAFNXG010000072.1 GCA_017383505.1 Clostridium sp. | reverse complement strand
GTGAAAAAATATTATTTGGTAGTGATAATCCAATAGATGGAGTTGATACTTATCACCATAATCTTAAAGGAGAGCCATCGTTATATCAACAATATTTTAATGATTTAAAAGATATGATAAGTAAAGAAGACTACGATAATATTATGTATAAGAATTCTATAAGATTATTTAGTTTAAATAAAATTTAATTATTGTATAAGTAAGATAAGTACACTTGCAATTAATGTTGTAGGTGTATTTCTTATTTATATGATAAAAAATATATATTGCGATGATGTATAAGATATAAATGTAATATATAGAATAATATGTTAAAATAAATTAGAAATGGAGGGGTTGAAAATGGTCAATAAACATATATTAATCATAGATGATGACGAAATATTATCAGATATTATGAAAGATATGCTAGAAGCTTATGGATATGAAGTAACCTGTGTTACAAATAGCAAAAGTGGATATGAAATATTAAAAAATAATGTTATACATCTAATAATATTAGACGTAAACTTAGCCAAAGAATGTGGATTTGAAATTTGTGCTGAATTAAGAACTATGTCTACAGTACCAATAATATTTTCAAGTGCAAGAACATCAGAGGATGATAGGATTATAGGTCTTGATATAGGTGGTGATGATTATATTCCTAAGCCATTTTCCTTAAAGGAGTTATTATCTAGAGTTAATGCATTAATAAGAAGAACCTATGGATTTAATGAAGAAGGAAAAAAATATGTTTTTAATGATATTGAAATAGATGAGGGTAATAGAAAGATCTATAAAAAGGGGGATGAAGTTTCATTATCTTTAAAGGAGTACGATTTATTACTTTATATGGCTAAAAATAAAAACAAGCCATTACAAAAGGAAGTTATATTAAGAGATGTTTGGGGAATATATAGTGAGGTGGAAATTTCTACGGTAGCTGTTCATATTAGATGGCTTAGAGAAAAATTAGAGGACAACCCAAGTAACCCTCAATACTTAAAAACAATATGGGGTATAGGTTATTCACTATGTGATGATGAAAAGGAGACATAATATGAAGAAAAAATTATTAAATATTATCTTTCTTTACATTATTATATTTGTGGTGTTAACAGTAGCTTTTTTTAATTTTGATAATAAAGATACTTTAGATAGTGAAAAAAGAAGAGTAATAATTGACATAAATGAAATAAGGAAAGAAAGTGAATTATTAGGTATAGAGGAAAAGGAATTTTATAATAAAATAGATAATTTAGAAGAGGTTATTACTAATAACATAAAAGAAACAAGCAATAATTATTATGTAGTATATGGACTTATAATATTTTTATTTTTAATGATAAGTTTATTGGGGTATATATATTATGCTATTATTAAACCTTTTGAGAGAATGGAAGAATATGCAGAAGAGGTAGCTAAGGGTAATTTAGATTTAAAGCTTAATTACGAGAGAAATAATTTATTTGGAGAGTTTACTTGGGCTTTTGATCGCATGAGAAGAGAAATTATAAAAGCAAGAACCTGTGAAAAGGAAGCAATAGAAAATAATAAAACTGTTATTGCTACTTTATCTCATGATATTAAAACACCAATAGCATCTATAAGAGCATATACAGAGGGGTTACAGGCAAATTTAGCTTCTAATCCTTTAAAACGACAAAAATATATTAATATAATAATAAAAAAATGTGATGAAGTTACAGCTTTAACAAATGATATATTTTTACACTCTTTAGCGGATTTAGGTAAGTTAAAGATGAATTTAGTAGAGGTATCTATAAAGCCAATAATAATTGAATATTTAAATGGGTTACTATGTGATAAAGATAATGTTTTTATTAATGATGACATTCCAGATGCAAATCTTTTAATTGATACTAAAAGATTTGAACAGGTGCTAGAGAATATTATAAATAATTCTTTAAAATATGCAAAAGGTTCGAAAGTAGAAATAAAGGTAGAAAAGAGTTTAAAAGATTACATACTTATAATACGTGATTATGGAAAAGGAATATCAGATGAGGACATGCCTTTTATTTTTGAAAAATTTTATCGTGGAAAAAATGTTGGAAAAGAGCAGGGAGCAGGGCTAGGTTTATATATAGTTAAATATATAATGGAACAGTTTAATGGCAATGTTTATATAAATTCTTTTAAAGATGGATTAGAAGTAAGATTAATAATTCCATTAATAGATAAAATCTCTTAAAGATTTCTTAATAAATTAATTGTTATAGTTAGATTAGAAAGTTTAAAAAGGAGAGAAAAATATGAAGAGTGTTATATTAAAAACTAAGAATTTATGTAAAAGCTTTGCCAATGATGGAGAGCAAAACCATGTGCTAAATAATATTGATTTAGAAATTTATGAAGGGGATTTTACAGTTATAATGGGCCCCTCAGGATCGGGTAAATCAACATTATTATATTCTTTAAGTGGAATGGATAAATTAACATGTGGTGAAATCAAATATAAGAGTGAAGTAATTTCTAATTATAATGAAAAAGAGTTAACTGCTTTAAGATGTGGTGAATTTAGTTTTGTTTTTCAACAAAGTCATTTAGTAAGTAATTTAACTTTGTTTGAAAACATTGTAGTTCCAGGTTTTTTAAATAAAAACAAGTCTGCAAATGAAGTGAAGAAAAGGGCAGAAAGATTAATTGAAACTATGAATTTAAAAGGAGCTAAAAAGAGACTACCATCTCAAGTTTCAGGTGGAGAACAACAAAGGGCAGCCATAGCAAGAGCTTTAATAAATGAACCATCAATTATTTTTGCTGATGAACCAACAGGAGCTTTAAATAGAAATAATACTAATACAGTTTTAGATTTACTAACAAAAGTTAATATGAATAAACAAAGTATAGTTATGGTAACACATGATTTGAATAGTGCCATAAGAGGAAATCGTATTTTATATATTGAAGATGGCAGAATATGTGGGGAATTAACTTTATCACCTTTTACTGAACAAGATATAAAAAGTAGAGAAGCTCAAGTCAATGCATGGCTTTCTTCTATGGCTTGGTAGGAGGTGAATTAAATGGAATTACTTCTATTAATGAAAGCTAATTTTAGAAAGAAAAAAGCAATCTTTATCAGTATTATTATTCTTACATTTATAGTTTCTATTTCTTTTATTAGTATGATAAATGTAAATAAAAATATATCAAATAGAGCAAATGAAGCCTTAAATGATTTTAATATTGGAGATTTAAATGTAATTATTAATGATTTAAATACTTCAGATGAATTAATAAATAGTGTTAATAATATGGATATTGTAGAAAAGGTAGATGTAATTAATTCAGTGGCAGGGGGTATAAATATAAATGGGACAGTAGAAAGAAGTAATGTATTTTTTACTGAGTATGCTCCAGATAAGCATCCTTTTAAGGTTTATGATGATTCTTTAAATAAATTTGTTAAAGATCCATTACCTTTAGAAGAGGGAGAAATTTATGTGCCAATTAGCTTTGTTGATTTATATGAATGTGAAATCGGAGATAAAATTACTTTAAGTTTTAATGAAGAATCAAAAACTTTTTCAATAAAAGCATTTATTGAAGAACCATTAATGGGTACAAGTTCCATTAGTATTAAAATGGTTTTTATAAATAATAATGATTTTAATAATTTGTATAAAAAAAGATATATAGAAAGTGATGACAGTAGTATTTCAGATGAGAATGTATTAATAGGATGGAATATAGTTTGTATAGATAAAGATAAAGGCAATGATATGTCTATGGGGCAATTTAAAAAAGAAGTAAATAATAGTACTCAAATAATTGACCTAGCCTTTTCATCTTTAAGTAAAGAACAATCTATAAATTATACAAGCATGTTTGTAAATTTAATAAGTGGTATAATGTATGTTTTTATAATTATTTTATTTATTGCTACATTAATAGTTATGGGACATAGTATAACAAGCACTATTGAGATGGATTACGTTAATTTAGGGATTTTAAAGTCTCAAGGCTTTACAAAGAGAGCTTTACGAATGTATTTTTTATATCAATATTTTTTAGCTGAAGGTATAGGAATTATTTTGGGGATAATAGGAAGTTTATTTTTTATTCCTTATTTAAATAAAGTATTTTTATCATTAACGGGACTTTTAGCTTCAAATAAAATAGCTATTTTTGAATTAATAGTATTTTTAATATTTATAATTACAATTTCAACAATATTTATAATTATTAAAACAAGAAAAATATCTAAGATATCTCCAGTATGTGCTATATCAGGCGGAAAAGAAGATTTCTATTTTAATAGTGCTATAAATGTAAATATTGAAAAAAGAGGGTTACTATCTAGAATTGCTTTTCGTCAAATAATATCAAATAAAAAACAATATTTTAGCGCTACATTAATAATTTCTATATTGGTATTTTTTATGATTACTGTTACAGCTTTAAATAATTCTATAGATGATGAATCATTAATTAAAATGTTTGGCTCCATAGATTCAGACTTGTCTATAAAGTATAACTCTACTGATTTAGTAGAAGAGGTTGAAGAATTTTTAAATAAAGAGATAAAGGTGAAAGAGAGCTTTGGTTTAGTAAATAGGTATTTTACAATAGATGGTGAAGAAGTATTAGGACAAATACTAGAAAAACCTAGTTATTATGAAAGTATTATAGATGGACGTATACCAAAGTATGATAATGAAATTATTGTTACTGAAATTGTAGCTGATTATTTAGGCAAAAATATAGGAGATACAGTTGAAATTACTTATAAAGATATAAAAAAAGATTTTTTAATTGTAGGAATATATCAGTGTGTAAATGATTTAGGAAATATTTTTGGAATGAATGTAGAGGGCATTAGAAGTTTTGAACCAGAATTTCAATCACCATATAGAGAGTATATTTTAGAAGATAAAAGTGCGTTAGAGGATATAGTGAAAACTTTAAATAAAAAGTTTGGTGATAGTATAGAAGCTAAGGCTAGAACAAATGACTCCATCATTGACATTGTAAAATTAGGAGTAAAAATAATTAATATAATTATTTATGTAATATCTATTTTATTTATCTTAGTAGTAGCCATTATGTTGTGTGGTCGTATGTTTATAAATGAAAGAAAACAGCTTGCTATATATAAGTCTATTGGATTTACAATAAAAAATTTAAGAATTTCATTTGCATTAAGATTTCTTTTAATTTCATTATTAGGCTCAGTTTTAGGTATAATTTTTAATATGTCAATAAATGATTTTATAATGAGTACGTTATTGAGGTTTTCAGGAATAAGTAATTTTAAAACAGAATATACAATTATAACGTTATTATTGCCAATACTAATAATAACAGTAGCTTTCTTTATTTTCTCTTATATTATTTCTAGACAGATAAAGAATGTTAATATAAATGAACTTATAGTTCAGTAAGGAAAATAGTTATATAAATATTTAGCTCAAGAGTTAAGGCTCTTGGGCTTTTAACTTATCTTGCTTTATAAGCAAACATGTTTAGGTAGTAGAAAATATGATATACTAATAACTAGAATAATGAGAATAGACATGCTGCAAAGAAAGAAGGTGTAAGGATGAAAAAAATAGCTTTAGGAAATAGTGATTTTAAAACATTAATTGATGATAATAGATATTTTGTTGATAAGAGCTTGTTAATAAAAGAGGTTTTAGATGACTCAGCTCAAATATTATTAATTCCAAGACCAAGACGTTTTGGAAAGACTTTAAATTTATCTATGATAAGATACTTTGTTGAAAGATGTGATGAAGATAGAAGATATCTTTTTAATAACCTTCTTATAGAAAAAGAAGAGGATATAATGAAAAAGCAAGGTCTATATCCTACAATATACTTAACATTTAAAGATGAAAAGCATGACAATTTTCAAGATTTTCAAGCTAAACTAAGTTTTTTTGTATCTGAAATATATAAAAAACATTATTATTTGTATAAAACTTTAAGCTTTGAAGTGGATAAAGATTACTTTAATAAAATAATTAATAGAAGAGGTACAAAAGCAGAATTAGAAATGGCTTTGAAAAATCTATGTAAGTATTTATATGAATATCATGGTCAAAAGGCTATAGTTTTAATAGATGAGTATGATACTCCTATTCAACATAGTTATTTTTCTGGCATCTATGATGAAACAGTAGCTTTTATGAGAAACTTTCTTTCAAATACGCTAAAGGATAATATATATTTGGAAAAAGCAGTATTAACAGGAATACTTAGAGTAGCAAGAGAAAGTATTTTTTCAGGGCTAAACAATTTAGAGGTATATTCAATATTAAAAGATGGATATAGCGATAAGTTTGGGTTTACAGAAGATGAAATAGATAAAATGTTAAGGGATTTTGATGCAGTAGGAGAAAGAGAAGAATTTAAAAAATGGTATAATGGATATATTTTTGGAGATACAGTAATCTATAATCCATGGTCAACTCTTTCATACTTAAAAGATATAAAGAAAGAATTTATGCCATATTGGGTAAATACTTCAGAAAATAAAATAATAAAAACAATATTAGCTAAAGGTAGCGAAGGTTTAAAGAAGTCTTTTGAGGAATTACTTAGAGGCAATACTATAGAAACTACTATTGATGAAAATATTATTATGGCAGATGTAGAGGCTAATGAAAATAATATTTGGAGCTTTTTATTGTTATCAGGTTACTTGAAGGTAGTTGGTAAGCGAAGAGAAAATAATAGAATTTATTATAGTTTAGCTATTCCTAATATAGAAGTTAGATTTATGTATGAAAAGATGATTGAAGATTGGGCTAATGAAAGTTATATTGCAGCAGAGTATAGCGAAATGTTAAAGGCGCTAATTAATTTTGATTATGAAGTATTTGAAGAAATATTTATAGAGTATGTAGAACGGTCATTAAGTTATTTTGATGTTTCAGGGGAAGAACCAGAGAGGGTATATCATAGCTTTGTTTTAGGAATGTTAGTAGCTTTAAGTAATACACACTATGTTTTATCAAATAAGGAATCAGGTTACGGAAGATATGATGTAATGGTAATTCCAAAGGATATAAGTAAACCTGGAATTATTATAGAATTTAAAAAGGCAAGAAGAACTAATAAAAAATCAATAGATCAATTAATTGAAGAAGCTAAAAAGCAAATAGAGGATAAAAAATATGAAACAGAACTTTTAAGTAGGGGGATAACTAATATTAAAAAGCTGGTTATAGTGTTTAAAGGCAAGGAAGTTTCTGTTAATGATGTAACTTAATTATTAATATTAAGATGGGAATTTATAAGGGCTAACATAAGCTCTGCTAAATGGGGATAGAATAATGTTCAAGGGTTACGGCTCTTGGACTTTTTTATTTTACATATTAATATAATTCATTACAAGAAAAAGATAATCTCAAATTGGGTATCAATCATATTTTGTTGATAAGAGTTTATTAATAATGCTCTGTTAGATTAAATTATTGATATGGTACTAAAAATAGGGCTGTACAAATTACAACCCTATCTCACTATAAACTCTGTTTAAATTCCCTAACAATATTTCTATTGCAAAGGTCTATTTTAAATGTATTTATCAATTCTTTAGTATTATTACTAAACACTAATTCTGTTATTATAGCGTCTTCATCTCTTAATCCAAATTGCTCTCTTCTAACTAAATATAAATAATTTATGTTAGTATGATATAAATTTATAACATTGGTTATCGGCCCATTGGCAAACATTTCAGTTTCAGCTGGTTCTACATTGTCATGAATTTCAAGTAATGATGTTAATATGTTATAATTAGGAACATAAAAACCCAAAGAAATAATTACATCTTTCATGTCGTTATTATAAAATTCTAATTCTTTATCTAATAAAAAATCCTTTATAATATCATCATTATCATAATCTCTTAGAATTTCTATAAATTTATTCATAATCCCTCACCCCGTAATCTTTAAGTATAATTTTTATATATAATACTAACAAATATACACTTATCAAGCAATACATAAAAGAAATTATATTTTCTTTCATTATATCCTTACTTAATTGTATCCTTCTTTCATAAAGTATTTCAAGAAGATTGTAAGTAATAATTATTTTAAATAAGGGTTCTAATATTAGATTTACGTTTTTTAATAATTATTTTTATATTTACAACATAGTTTGCAAGTATTTTTATACACTAATAAACAAATATACAAAAAATAGTATAAAATACAAAAGATTTCTTGATAATTATGGAT
>JAFNXG010000071.1 GCA_017383505.1 Clostridium sp. | reverse complement strand
GCATTAATATATACTATCATAGACTTATACTATTTACAATTTATATAAATGCAAATCTATTTTAAATTTAAAATTAATTACAGTTTCAGTAAAAACCTCATTTATTTAAAGGAAACTCCTCCTCACCATGTTCAGCGGAGTAAGTTCGCCTAGCCAAATCAAAGATTTGGAGGCTTACTTATGGTACGGTTCATTTTTCATTATTCTAAAAGCCCTATAAACTTGTTCTAATAACATTACTCTAAATAGTTGATGTGGGAATGTCATCTTAGAAAAACATAACTTATAATTAGCTCTCTTAAGTACCTCTTGCGATAGCCCTAAACTCCCTCCTATAACAAAAGTTATGTTAGAGTTACCCATTACCCCCTGAGTTTCAATAAACTTTGAAAATTCCTCAGAGGTAAATTGTTTAGCATTTAAATCCATCGCTATAACAAACATATTATCTTTAATCTTAGATAATATAAGTTGCCCTTCCTTATCTTTAATTTGTAATTCTTCTTTTTCTGATGCATTATCTGGAGTTTTTTCATCAGGAAGTTCTATAATATCAATCTTACAATATCTTGTTAATCTTTTAGAATATTCATCAATAGCTTGTTTTAAATACTTTTCCTTTAGTTTACCTACAGATATAACTGTTATGTTCATTAATCTCTCCTCCTAAGTTTCAAAAATTTATCATATGCTTAAATTTTAATATTAATTATTATATTTTAAGCTTTAAAACTATCTACCTCAATTATAGTTGTATCTTCTGCTATATAAGTGCTTTTAGGTACAATTACTTTTAATGTGTCATTCTTAAAAACAGCTCTTATATTATCTATATCAGCATTTTCGACATAATAATCTTCTTCTATATCTCCACCTGATTGAATTACTGCCATAGCTATATTCTTATTATTAGTATAGAACATATTTCTTTTTATCTTAATGGTTATATAATTATTATCGTATTCTAAATCGATATTCTCTTTTTTTACTCCTGGTAAATAACATTCTAGTGTATATCCTCTTTTATGCTCTCTAAAATCTATATCAACAGAAGAAGTTATACTATCCATACCACTTATTAAATCACTCATAAAATCGCTATTTACAAAATTATTAACAACATTATCTATTATATTTTCTATAAAATCCATACTACTAGCAACAGTATTAAACGTAGTTGAAAATATATATGGAAACATATTATGCATATTATCCTCCATTTTAATATTCCTAACTACTTATAATTTATTTATAACTTCTATTATTTGATACTTATTAATAGTATTTAAATCTATTAAAAATAAAAAAGAGCTTTGAAATCAAAGCTCTTTAAAAACTAAAACCTATTTTCCACAACACTTTTTGTATTTCTTACCGCTTCCACATGGACAAGCATCATTTCTTCCAACCTTGTTTTCATTTCTTACACTACAAGATTCTCTATATGATTTTTGTATTTCTCTTCTTTTTTCTGCTGAGAATATAGCATCCCATTGTGGTAAATTATATAAGTATTCAGCTTTAGCTTCTAACATATTGAAATATAATTTTTCTAAGTTTATATCTAATACTATTTCATCAGTAGCAGTTAAAGCTTCTAAATCATAAGGATTATTTAAACTTTCATTAATTCCATCAACAAATCCCATTGTAAATTCTTCAGAAGTTTCATACTTCTTAGCAAAATCAGCTATAGTAGTCTTTACAACTTCTTTATTAGCTAATAAATCTCTATATATAGCAGTTTCTATCTTAGTATATTCATTCCAGAAAGCTGCTTCTCCCTTTGTCTTAACATATTCTACGACCATATCTGTCCATTGTTTATACAAACTCATATCCATTTCTCCTCTTTCTTCTCTTACGGTTATATAAGAATTATACTAAATATTATATAATATTTTCAATATGTATTTATTATAAGATTTTTATTTCATATTTAGCTTCTTTATTACAATAACTACATTTCTTTTCAGTAACTTCATTCATTACAGGAAATGTTTCTTTTTCATTTATAACTTCATCCATTGCTTGGTCTATATGTTCTTCGCAAGCATATATTATTTCCATATTAGCCACCTTCTAATTTATTAAAGATTAAATATATTACTAGGATTATGTCTATTAGCTAGGCTTAAAAATACATCTGACCCGACTTCAATATTATTTGCTGTTAATATATCTTTAACAGTTAATTCTGCAAGGTCTGGGGTATTATTAGTATTACTTAAATGTCCCAATATAATTTTCTTTCCTAATCCATTTTTTAAAATTTTAACTATAGCATCCCCACAATCCTCATTAGATAAATGTCCATAGGCTTCCTTTATTCTTTGCTTTAGACTATATGGGTATGGACCCATATCTAACATTTGTGGATTATAGTTACTTTCTATTAAAATAATTTCTGAGTCTTTTATATTATCCTCTATTTCCTTAGTAAATGTCCCAAAGTCAGTTGCAATACTAGCTCTTTTGTCACCTAAATTAATAGTATATCCTACCGGAGACGCTGCATCATGAGGTATTATAAATGATTTTACATCAATATCTTTTATCGATATTGTTGATCTTCTATCCATAACCTTTATATTATGTTCTTTTATCTTTCCAATAATATTCTCCATAGCAACCCAAGTATCATGAGGTGCATATATAGGAATATCATACTTTCTAGATAAAACTCCTACACCTTTAATATGGTCTATATGCTCATGGGTTATAAAAATCCCATCTATTTCACTTGGATTTTGCCCTATATGTTTTAACGCTTCATCTATTTTCTTTCCAGGTAATCCAGCATCTATTAATATTTTAGCTTTTTCAGATCCTACAAAAATACTATTTCCACTACTTCCACTATATAACGAGCAAAATTTCATTTAATATTCCCCCAAGTTTATTTTACTACTCTTCTTATGTCTGCACCTAATGCTCTGAACTTATCTTCAATATGAGGATATCCCCTATCAATATGTTCAATTTCAGTTATTTCAGTTTCTCCATTAGCTACTAATCCAGCTATAACCATTGCAGCACCAGCTCTTAAATCAGTTGCTACTACTTTTGCACCATTTAATGACTTAACTCCATCTATTATAGCTGTTCTACCTTCAACTTTAATATCTGCACCCATTTTCTTTAATTCATCTGTGTGCTTATGTCTATTTTCCCATATACTTTCAGCTATTAAACTTCTTCCTTCTGTTATACTTAATAAAGCTGACATTGGCTGCTGTACATCTGTTGGGAAACCTGGATAAGGTGCAGTTTTTACACTTACTCCCTTTAATGGTTTATCGACAGTTACTCTTACACTATCATCACCTTCTTCAACTATAGCTCCCATTTCCATAAGCTTTGCTGAAATTGACTCTAAGTGCTTTGGAATTACATTTTTTATTGTTATATCACCTTTAGTAGCTGCTGCAGCTATCATAAAAGTTCCCGCCTCGATTTGATCAGGTATAACACTATAATTACATCCAACTAATTTTTTAACACCTTTAACTCTTATAACATCTGTTCCTGCACCTTTTACATCTGCGCCCATAGTGTTTAAGAAGTTAGCCACATCAACTACATGTGGTTCTTTTGCTACATTTTCTAATATTGTTGTTCCTTCTGCCATAGTTGCTGCAATCATAACATTTATTGTTGCTCCTACAGAAACTACATCAAAGAATATATTAGCAGCATGTAATTCCTCTGCTTCAACACTTACTGCTCCATGCTCTATTGTTACTTTGGCACCTAAAGCTTCAAATCCCTTTATATGTTGATCTATAGGTCTTACTCCTATAGGACATCCTCCTGGTAATTCAACTCTAGCTTTTTTAAATCTTGTTAATAAAGCACCGATAAAATAATAAGACGCTCTCATTCTTCTTACATCTTCAGTACAAGCATTCACTGTAGCTATATCTGAAGAATCTATTTCTAAAGTATTGTTATTTAGTTTACTTACTCTACATCCTAAACTAGTTAAAATTCTTTCTAAACAATGTACATCTTCTATATCAGGTATATTATCAATAATACATTTACCTTCTTCAGCTAAAATAGCAGCTGGCAAAATAGCAACTGCTGCATTCTTTGCACCATTAATTTCTACAGAACCTTGCAATGTTTTGCCACCATTAATAATTAATGTTTCCATCCAATTCACCCTTATCTAAATATATATATATATATTAATTTATCCTATATTATAAAAAAATATCCAAATTTTGTTTTATAAGTAAAATTTTCTTTTATTGTATGATTTTTGGTCAACACTAATGATTATAACATAAAGTATATGGTAGTTAATAGCGTTTTTTTCTTCCAAAACCCTTTATTTTTAAACTTTATGCTATAATATTACCTAAATATATAAATTGTTAATTATAAGTTATATATGATATAATTTAATATAAACATATTATACAAAATTTAACTTGTGAGGTTATAACATGAAGTATTATTTGGTAGCATTATTTGATGATGTATCTTATAAAAATTTAAGTCCAATTCAAAGAAGTTTATCTAAAAGATATAGAGCAAATAGAAATTCTCCAATTCCTTATATTCCATTAGAAGTAATAGAGAATCCTAATATTGATAAACTTAATACTGTTATTGATAAAATTTTAAAACCATATAAAAACTTTAAAATAGAACTTTCATCAACTGTAACTCTTTGCGATTCAAATAAAACTCTCAACTTAAATATTGAAAACATTGGTTATATAAAAAAGTTAGACAGATTAATTACAGATAATCTTAAAATGCATGGTTTTAATATAAAAAATGATAATAGTGATCTTTATCTTTCACTTGCTAATATAAATTACACAAATAAAGAAAATAGAAAATATGATTCAGTTATTGAATTTAAAACTAATATTTCAACATTAAAAGTTAATAGATTAGAACTTTGGAAAATCTCTAATAATAGAAGAGAAACTCTTATCCAAACATATCCTTTAAAAACAATTTAAACTATAAAAAAACTATTTATTATATATAATTTCTTATATTTTAAATAGTTTTTTAATTATGTTGAAATTTGTAAAAATAAATTTTAAATTTATTTCTGTGTATTCGTTTACTCCACTTTTCAATACTTAATTATTTCTGTAAAATATATATATTAATCCTAGTAAAAAGGGAGGCACTTATGAATATTTTACCACTTGTGGAACTACAAAAAGAAAAGAAACATGGGGTTTTAATTAATCAAAATCTCTCACAATATAAGCTTTGGGCAAGAAAACATCTTGAGCTTCAAGTTAAGCTAAGCTCATTAGCAGAAGAAACTAAGTGTTATAAATACTGGATAGATGATGGCTTAAATTTAAGCAAAGAAACTGTATTTATTAAATATGCAGACTTTCTTTCGCACGTAATTAATCTTGGTATTGATAAGCATTATATAGATAATTATGACGTAGTGCTTAGACCTAATGATTATTGTTTAAGCGATCAGTTTTTAAACCTATATATAGACATAAATGACCTAATAATATCACCTTCTAATGATCACTTCTTTACACTTCTTGAAGATGTATTAAGCTTAGGAATTACATTGGGTTATTCACAAGAAGAAATTTTTAATTCTTTTATATATTAAAAGCATCAAGATTTACAATCTGATGCTTTTTTTATTCATGATATTAATAAATCACCTTCTCTTTCCATGAAATATTTGGAGTTGTAATAATGATAGGCGGAATTGTACTTTTTAAATGGAAGTTTTAATTTATATTATATTAACAAAAAACTCCTGATTCATATAATATAGTAATGTGAATAATTTTAGGAGTTTTTTATGTTTTCTTCAACTAAAAAACTAGATCCTAATCTTAAAATCCTTTTAGCATCTAGTGTTATTAAAGAATTTAGAGTTTTAATTAAATATAGAAATTTTCCAGATATAATATCAAAAAAAATAAACTCCTATAGGGGTACAATTATAAGAAAAATTGAACCATGTAATATAATATGTGCTTATTTAAAAAGTAAATCAATAGAGCTATTATTAGAATATCCTGAAATTCAATTTATATCTTTAGATTCATACCTATCATTATGTGGTACGAGTCTACAAACAGCTAATAAAATAAGAATTTCAAATAAAGTTCATATATATGGCCGTGGAGTTGGTGTTGGTATAATTGACTCTGGAGTATACCCTCATAGTGATTTAACTTATCCTATTAATAGAATAAGTACATTCATAGATTTAATTAATGAATCACCTTATCCATATGATGATAATGGGCACGGCACTTGTACATCTGGAATAATTGCTGGTAATGGATTAGCTTCAAACAAAATATACACAGGCGTTGCTCCAGAGTGTAATATTCATTGCTTTAAGGCATTTGATAAACTTGGAAAAGGCTATGCTTCTGATGTTTTGTTTTCTTTAAATGAACTTATAAATATTAGTACTCAATATAATATTAAAGTTATATGCTTACCATTTGAAACCTTATATTATAATCATTTTATCTTTACGTTATTTGATACTTTACTAAAAAAAGCAAGACTTAACTCCATTGTATGTATACTTCCTAGTGGTAGCAATAAAAATATAGATGGTTCTATTACAGGTATTGCATTAAGTACTAACTGTATAACTGTTTCAGGCATAGATACAACCTCATCACTAGATAAATCTTATTCTTACTCATCATGTGGAGCAATAAAAAAAGATAAAAAACCTGATTTTTGTGCTGCATGTGTGGATATAGTATCATTAAATTCAAATACAAATTATATTTCCTATAAAAACAATACTAAAGTACATGCCCCAAAATTAGATTCATCATATAAAAGCTTTACTGGTACATCTGTTTCTGCTGCATATGTATCTGGATTATGTGCTCTATTATTTGAACAAAATCCTAACTATTCATTTGATGATATTTTATCTCTATTAAAAGTGGCATCAATACCATTAGATTTACCTAAAAATCATCAAGGCGAAGGAAAAATAGATTTAAATAAAGTTTTAAAGCAATAAAAAAACACCAATATTTTGGTGTTTTTTTATTGCTTTATATATTTAATAGGATCTACTGGTACACCATTAACTCTTAATTCAAAATGTAAATGTGGTCCTGTACTATTTCCAGTGCTTCCAACTGTTCCTATAATATCATCTTTCTTTACTATATCTCCTACATTAACATATATATCATTTAAATGAGCGTAATATGTTTTCATATTATTATCATGTTTTATTACTACTAAGTTTCCATATCCTCCGTTATTATATCCTGCAGTAATTACTTGCCCATTAAAAGATGCACTTACGTTTTTTCCCAAACTCTCTGCTATATCTATCCCCTTATGAAACTTATTTGCTCTAACCTCTCCAAAATAAGAAGTTAAATCTCCTGATTTAATAGGTCTAGATAAAAATTTTACCCCATCATAATATGGATTTTTTGTTCCTACCTTATTTATATTATTAACTACTGGATTAATTACCTTCTCGCTTAATATTTGCTCATTACATTTACTTAATCCTTTATAAGTTATTTCTTTGTTAACTAAATTCTTACCCTTAACCCCTATAATAGTCTGAGTTTCCCCTAGATATAAATCATTGCACTCTTCTGTTATTGTTTTTGGTTCAATATCTTCTATTTCTGATAAGCTAATCTTAAATTCTAATTCAGATAAATTTTCATTTATTACTAAAGCATTATATAATTCATTTGATATCTCTCCACTATTACTTAAACTTTCTATCCTACCTTTATATAAATTATTATTAATAGTTCCTAATACTTGTATTTGTGTTATGCTATTACTATCTATATCTAACTCTTTTATATATAAATTACATATTTCCTCTAAAAGTAGATGTTTGTTCTGTGTTAAAAAAAATAAACCTAAAGTATCATCTAATAATGTTACATAATTTCCATTCAAATTAATATTAAAAACATTATTTATATTAGAATTATATACACCAACTGCGTCATTATTAATATCGATATTTTTACTTGAAATTGTATTTTCTATATTATTATTTAAATTACTAGCTACTACTGCTACCTTATTTTTTTCTGCTTTCTTATTGATATCAACACCTGCATAAACACTATTTCTGAATCCTATAAACAAGAAAGCTATAAACAATAATACTAAAATCTTTTCTAATTTTTTCAATATTATACTTATGCTATTCTGCCCACTCAAATCCATTTTTCTATTTCCTCCTACTTCTATTTTTAAGCACATCACTTAATTTACCCAATAACTAATATATTATTCATATTTATATTAAATTGTTTTGTTGAGGGTTGAGAACGCCTTTGCTATAATTAATTTACATGTATAACATTGATTAACTTTTCCAATACTTAATTTTGTTTAGATATTTAATTTACTAAACAGATACTTAGAATTTAACTTAAGAAAGGCCGAAAAATATATGAGCACTTTTATGCTAAAAAATAATTCAATAAACTTTACTCCAGTTAGCAATGTTTTTATTGAAAAATATATGCCAAAAGCTAGAGGAGAATTTATTAAAGTTTATTTATTGATGCTTAAATATAATAATTCAGGGGAAATGGGTGCAAGTTCTTCAATTTTAGCATCATCATTAAACTTATTAGAGTCTGACATATTGAATGCTTTGAATTATTGGAATGATGAAGGAGTATTAAAATTAATTCCAATTGATAAAATGGGTAATTATAATATAGAGTTTATAAATTTAGACGAACATTCAAATAAAATCAATAAAGAAGTTCACTTATTAGAAGCTTTAAATAAATCATCAACAAAGGATATGCTTAATGATATTGAGAGATTATTAGGAAGACCTCTATCCCCTAAAGAAATGACAACTTATTTAGGCTGGCAAGATGAATTTAATTTTTCTTCTGAACTAATACTAATTTTACTTGAATATTGTGTATCAAAGGGTAAAAGTGATTATCGATATATAGAGAAGGTTGCTATAGCTTGGCATAATATGAACATTACTACTATAGATGATGCACAGAATTATATAAAGAAAACTGAAGATAAATGGATTAAAATTCGTCATATATTAAATTATTTAGGTATTAAAAATCCTGATTTAATGAAACCTCAAGAAGAAATGCTTGAAAAATGGATAATCGATTATGCATTCCCTTTAGAAGTAATAGAAAAAGCTTGTAATATTTGCTTCCAACGTTTAAACCGCTCTGACTTTAAGTATATAGATGGTATTTTATCTAGTTGGAACAAAAGTAAGTTAAAAACATTAGAAGATATAGAAAAAAAGGAATCTAGCTATAAGGGCTCTTCTTCTAATAGAAACTTCATTTCGAGACCTCAAGAGGTTAATCCTCTTAAATTCAATAACTTTGAAGCTCGTGAATATGATTATGACTCGTTAGAAAAGAAATTGTTAGGATGGGATAAAGATGATTAAAGGATACCAAGCTGAGCTTATGAATATATATGAAAATACTCGTACAGATGAAGCTCGTAAGTTAAACCAAAGAAGAGAAGAAATAAAAAATAAACATCCAGAAATATTAGAATTAGATACAACAATACAGAAGCTTTGCTTAAATTTATCTATGTCAGTATTAAAAGGAATTAATGATCCTAAAGATTTAGATAAAATTAAAGATGAGATTACAGATTTAAGAGCAAAGAAATACGAAATGCTTGTATCCTATGGATATAATCCAGATTATTTAAATTTACATTATATTTGTCCTAAATGTAAAGATACTGGATTTATAGGACTAGAAAAATGCTCTTGTTTTAAATCTAAATTAATTAAACTTTATTATAAAGATTCTGAGTTAGAAGAAGCAGTTAAAACTAATAACTTTAAAAACTTTAATATAAATTTATATCCAAATCGTAAATTAAATGATGAAAAATATACTCCTAGAAAAAATATAGAAGATATTTTAGAATTTATAACAGGAGAATATTTACCTACATTTAAAAATAATAATACTAATCTTTTATTTTATGGTAACTCTGGAACTGGCAAAACATTTCTATCTTGGTGTATTGCAAAAGAATTATTAGATAGAGGATTTTTAGTTATTTATAAAACTGCTGATGATCTCCTAAGAGATTTAAAAGATATAAAATTTAATAATGATAGCGATTTAGAAAATCTACTTATTAATTGTGACCTATTAATAATTGATGATTTAGGTTCAGAACAAATAACAGATTTCTCATCTACTGAATTATTTACATTAATAAATAAAAAAATATTAAAAAATAAGAAGATGCTTATTTCTACTAATCTTACATTACCACTTATATCGAAAAGATATAGTGAAAGAATTTCATCAAGAATAATTGGTGAGTTTAAACTATTTAAATTTTTTGCTGAAGATATAAGAATACAACTTAATTTAAAGAGACAAAGATAATATAAAAAACGGTTGGTAATGACCAACCGTTTTCTTATGTATAATATTATTTAAACCAAATAAAAAAACTCCACTTTTGTGGAGTTTTTGGAGCTTCATGTCGGAGTCGAACCAACAACCTGCTGATTACAAGTCAGCTGCTCTGCCATTGAGCCAATGAAGCATATTTAAAGTGGCGACTCAGAAGGGGCTCGAACCCTCGACCTCCGGCGTGACAGGCCGGCACTCTAACCAACTGAGCTACTGAGCCGTATGATGGTGGAAACAACAGGGATCGAACCTGTGACCCTCTGCTTGTAAGGCAGATG
>JAFNXG010000005.1 GCA_017383505.1 Clostridium sp. | reverse complement strand
TTTAAATTACGGAGGTA
Organism: Clostridium sp.; assembly: GCA_017383505.1. GTDB lineage: Bacteria > Bacillota > Clostridia > Clostridiales > Clostridiaceae > Clostridium. The sequence goes on along the minus strand of JAFNXG010000005.1, from coordinate 7,227 downwards.
TCAAAATGGATAAAGCACAAATAGCTAGAATGATTGACCACACAATATTAAAAGCTGAAGCAACAGAAAAGGAAGTTTTAAATCTTTGTAAAGAAGCTATAGAACATAATTTTGCTTCAGTTTGCATAAATCCATCAATGGTTTCTCTTGCAGCGACTGCATTAGAAGGAACAGATGTTAAAGTGTGTACTGTAATAGGATTCCCTTTAGGAGCAACTACTACAGAGGTTAAAGCCTTTGAAACAAAGAATGTTATAGAAAAAGGTGCAACAGAAGTAGATATGGTTATTAACATAGGGAAATTAAAAGAAAGAAATTTAGAATATGTTAAGAACGATATAAAAGCAGTTGTTGGAGCAGCGAAGGGTAAGGCATTAACAAAAGTAATAATAGAAACTTGTCTTTTAACAGATGAAGAAAAAGTTATAGCTTGTCAATTATCAAAAGAAGCTGGGGCTGATTTTGTTAAGACATCTACAGGATTTTCTACTGGCGGAGCAACAGCAGCTGATATTAAATTAATGAGAGAAACAGTTGGAGCTGATATGGGCGTAAAAGCATCAGGTGGAGTTAGAAGCAGAGAAGATGCCATAGCTATGATTGAAAATGGAGCAACTAGAATAGGAGCTTCAGCTTCAATAGCAATTTGTGAAGGAACAAAATCAAATTCAAATTATTAAAATAAATATATAAAAAGGAAGCATATATATGCTTCCTTTTTATTATATTTAGAATATAATATATTTTTTTATATTATCTAAGTTTATAAAATAAAAATATCAATATAATATATATCATTGTAAAAAGGGGAGACGACTTATATGGTAGTTTCTATCCTTGGATAGGAGGGTTATGAAAAGAGAGTTAACTCCATCAGAAGTAATGTTTAAATTAGAAACTATAGATACTGATGTTGAAAAGTGTAAAAATGGAATTAAAGAATTGAATGATGCCTATAAGAAAGTTGAAAGAGCAATCAATATAGATAAAGAAGGGTATAATCTTTATCTAATAGACACGTTTTCAAAAGATAAATTAAAGGAGCTAACTACTTTTATAGAGAGAAAGTATAAAGATTTAGAGGCGCCTAGAGATATATGTTATGTTACGTTAGAAGATATTAATAGACCAGAAGCTATTTTTGTTGCAAATGGTAAAGGTAAAAAACTAAAGGAAACAGTAGATGATATAAAGAATTGTTATTTAGAGGCAGTAGATAATTTTTATGGAGATTCTAGTAATGATGAAAAGGATTATATAGTAGAAGATATTCAAAATAGAAGAAATAGCTATATAAATGAATTAAGTAAAATGGCTAAAGAAGAGGGATTTGAAGTTAAGGCAACAAATAAGGGGTTTGCATTTATACCTTTAAGCGGAAATGAAGCTATGACAGAAAAAGAATACGATGATTTAGAAGAGGAAAATAAGGAAGCAATTGTAGCTAAAGCTGGAACGCTAAAGAAAAAGGCAGAAGCAATATTAGAAGATTTAAAGGATATTGAAGTTAAATCTATAAAGAAGTTAAAAAAGATATATTCTAAATTTTTATCTACTCAAATGGAAGATGAAAAGGATGATGCGCTTTTAGAATTTATAACAGATGATGATTCTTATGAATATTTAGAAAGACTATTTACATGTATAGAAGAAGACTTAATAGAATGTTATACAATGAATATAGAAGACGATGAAAATGAAATATATGAAATATTAAACAAATATGATGTTAGAGTAATTGTAGATAATACTAACAATTCCTCTCCACCGGTAATATTTGAGGAGGATCCTAATTTAAATAATTTAATTGGATTAATAGAGTATGAAAATCATAACGGAATGTACACAACCAATATTTCATTAATAAGTGCAGGTTCAATTTTAAAAGCAAATGAAGGTTGCCTTATTTTGAGATTAAGCTCATTAGCTGTAAATAATTTAAGCTATTACTACTTAAAAAAGATTTTACTTTCTAATAAGGTATCTTTTGATACTAATAAAAGTTATTTAGAGTTTATAAATATAAATGGATTAAAGCCTAAATCAATACCAATCAAATTAAAGGTAATTTTAATAGGTGATTATGAAACTTATGATCTTTTATATAACTCTGATGAAGATTTTAAAAAGCTATTTCCTTTGAGAGCTGAATTTACATCATTAGTAAGAGTTAATGATGATTCTATAGTTGAAGTAAAAAGAATTATTGAAAATAAAGTTAGGAAAAATGAATTGCTAAATCTTACAGAGGAAGCAATGGAAGCAATGTTGAAATATTTATGTAGAAAAGGTAATAGTAGAAAAAGAATATTTACAGAAGAGGATACTATAGATAAGCTACTAGTATTATCAAATAATGTAGCAAAAGAAAGAAAAAGTATGGTAATAGAAGAGAAAGACTTTTTAAGTATTGCATATGAAGAAGAGATAATAGAAAATGAATTGATGAGTATGTATGAAGAAAATAAAATATTAATAGATATTAATGGTAGAAAAGTAGGTGCAATAAATGCATTGGCAGTATTAGATAGTGGTTATTGTACTTTTGGAAAACCTATGAGAATAACATGTGTTGCATGTAAAGGAACAGGTAGAATAGTTGATATACAAAAAGAAAGTAACTTAAGTGGGAAAATTCATGAAAAGTCTATAAGTATACTTAGAGGATTATTGTCTAACATCATAAATCCATATGAGAACATACCAGTAGATTTTCACTTAAGCTTTGAACAGACATATGGAATAGTAGAAGGAGATAGTGCTTCAGTAGCAGAAATTATTTGTGTTTTTTCAGCTTTAAGCAAAAAAGGAATAAACCAAAGTATTGCAGTAACAGGATCTATTAATCAATTTGGAGATGTTCAAGCTATTGGTGGAGTAAATGAAAAAATAGAAGGATTTTTTAAAGTATGCAGTATGTTAGATAAAGTAGATGGTAAAGGTGTACTTATTCCAGAATCTAATAAGGATGAATTGATATTGAAGCCAGAAGTAGAGAAAGCTATTGAGGAAGGAAAATTCCATATATACACAATGAGTAATTTAAATGATGCAATTGAAATACTTTTACTTAATGATGATGATAATATAGAAAGATTTTATAGTAATTTACAACAAGAAATAGAAAAGTATAAGGATAAAGAAGTAGAGAAGAAAGATGAATAATAAATAAGGTAATAAGAAGTTACATTAAAAGTTTAAAAAAAGATTTAAGAATTTAAACTTTTGATGTAACTCTTATTTTTGTATAAACTAAGATGATATCCATAAAAAGGAAAAATAGATTGACTACAAAATAAATATTATGTTAAAATTATGGAAAAAGAAGGAAGAATGGAGGTCGCTCTAAATATTATCTTTAGGGTTAATAGTTATGTTTTTGAGATTTAATAAAGTTGATGAAAAGTTAGTTGTTACTCTTATTGGTGAGTTAGATCACCATAGTGCAGAAGAAGTTAGAGTAAAGATAGATGATAGAATAGAAAGAGATAATATAAAAAAGGTTATAATGGATTTTAAAGAAGTAACATTTATGGATAGTTCAGGAATAGGGGTAGTTATTGGTAGACTGAAAAAGATAAAAAATAGAGACGGAAAAGTTTGTATAGCTAATGTTAATAGAAGAGTAGATAAAGTATTTACCTTATCAGGATTGTATAAAATAGTAACTGTTTATAAAAATGTTAATGAAGCACTTGAGAGTATTTAATGGAGGGATTAATAAAATGGAAGAAAATAAAGTATGTATAGAGTTTGAAAGTAGATCTCAAAATGAAGGGTTTGCTAGAGTTGCAGTTTCAGCTTTTGTTTCTCAACTAGATCCGACTATTGAAGAAATTTCAGATGTAAAAACTGCAGTTTCAGAAGCGGTAACAAATTCGATAATTCATGGTTATGAAAATTATGAAAAAGGTATAATTAAAATAGAATCTACAATTTCTGGAAGAGAAGTATCTATTTCTATTACTGATTTTGGTAAGGGAATAGAAGATATTGATAAAGCAAGAGAACCACTTTATACTTCAAGACCTGATCTTGAAAGGTCAGGAATGGGATTTACTGTTATGGAAAGTTTTATGGATAGTATAGAAATAGAAAGTAAAAGTGGTAAAGGAACTAGAATTGTTATGACAAAGAAATTTAATTAACATGTTAGGGGATATTTATGGAAAAGGGTAAAGTAAAAAAAGAAAAGTTAAGCTATGAGGATAACTATGAATTATTACCCTTAGCAAAATCTGGCGATACTGAAGCTATGAATAAGCTTATAGAACTAAATTTACCTTTAGTAACTTCTATAAGTAAAAAGTTTATTAATAGAGGGTATGATTATGAAGATATATATCAAATAGGTTGCATGGGACTTGTTAAGGCAATTAATAATTTTGATAATAATTATAATGTTAAGTTTTCAACATATGCTGTTCCTATGATAATAGGTGAGATAAAAAGGTTTCTTAGAGATGACGGAATAATTAAAGTAAGTAGAAATGTTAAAAGTCTAGCAAAAAAACTTCATTTTGATAAAGAGGCATTAACTAAAAAATTAAATAGAGATCCAAGTATAGATGAACTAGCAGAGTTTTCTGGAGTGGATAAAGAAGAAATCCTATTTGCATTAGAATCTTCAGCGAGTATGCAATATCTTTATGAAGTAATTCATCATGATGATGGAGCTCCTGTTTTACTTATAGATAAATTAAGTGAAAATGCAGAAGAAGATAAAGATTTAACTGAAAAGATAGCATTAAAAGAGGCTTTAAATAATTTAGATACTAAATCAAGGCAAATTATATTACTTAGATATTTTAAAGACAAAACTCAAATTCAGGTAGCAAAAATGTTGGGTATAAGTCAAGTTCAGGTATCAAGAATAGAAAAGAAAGTACTTTTAGAAATGAGAAAACAATTGGGTGAGGAATAAACATAAGAAAATGTATATAAAAATAAATCAAAAATAATAAGTCTACATTAAATAATATTTATTTAATGTAGATTTTTTTATGTAAATTATATATAGTATGGAGTTAATTTTAAATAAATAGGAATAATAAATTTATAAAAGAAAGGAGAAATTAGCATATGGGAAAAATGGCTAAAGAAGAGAAAAAAATATTCAAAGATTTTGAAACTATTTCCAAGCAAACAGTTCCTAAACCAAAATACTTTAAAAATATTTTATTAGCATTTATAGTAGGAGGTGCTATATGTACTATAGGACAATTTATATTAAATATGCTAATAAAGTTTGGGATAGATGAAGAAACAGCAAAGCTTTGGTTACCAATAATAATGATATTTATTGGAGCTTTACTAACTGGAGTAGGTGTTTATGATAAAATAGCTAGTTTTGCAGGTGCTGGAACTGTAGTTCCTATAACTGGATTTTCTAATGCAGTAGTATCTCCGGCAATAGAATTTAAGAAGGAAGGCTTTGTTTTTGGAGTTGCAGCTAAGATGTTTACTATCGCAGGACCTGTGTTAGTTTATGGTATAGGAACATCAGTTTTAATAGGATTGGTTTATTATATTTTAGGAATTATAGGAATTATTAAATAGAGAGGTGAGAGTTTATGAATATAGAAAATAAAAAGATTGGGAAACAAACTATTAAACTTAAAAATCCTCCTAGAATAATTTCAACTTATTCTATAGTTGGACCTAAAGAAGGAGATGGACCTTTAAAGGATTATTTTCATGAAGTATTAAATGATGATACAATGGGAAAAGATAGCTTTGAAAAGGCTGAATCAGAAATGATGTATACAGCAATAAAAAAAGCTATAAGTAATGTAAATTTAAAAGAAGAAGATATAGATTATTTATTTGCAGGAGACTTATTAAATCAAATAACTTCTTCTAGTTTTGCAGCAAGAGAATTAAATATACCATTTATAGGATTATATGGAGCTTGCTCTACTATGTCAGAATCTTTAAGTATGGCATCTTTGTTTTTAGAAGGAGGATTCGGAGAGTATATTGTAGCATCAACTTCATCACATTTTAGCTCTGCTGAAAGACAATTTAGATTTCCGTTAGAATATGGGTCTCAAAGATGTCCTACATGTCAATGGACGGTTACAGGATCAGGTGCTATGGTTCTAGCAAAAAAAGGCGATTTCCCTAAGGTAACATATGTAACTACTGGGGTGGTTAAAGATTATGGAATAAAGGACCCTAATAATATGGGAGCTGCAATGGCTCCGGCAGCAGTAGATACGATATATAATCATTTTAAGGATACTGGAAGAACGCCAAAGGATTATGACATAATTGCAACTGGTGACTTAGGTAAAGTAGGTAAAGAAATAACTACAAAATTATTGCTGGACTATGGATATGATGTAAAAGACAATTATGTTGATTGTGGTGATTTAATATTTGATGACGAAAGACAAAAAACAGACTCTGGAGGTAGTGGATGTGGATGCTCTGCAGTTGTCACATGTGGATATTTTTATAGAAAGTTATTAAAAAGAGAAATTAAAAGTTTATTATTAGTTTCTACAGGTGCTTTAATGAGTACAACTTCATCTTTACAAGGAGAAAGTATACCAGGAATAGCTCATGCTGTAGCTATTGAGTATAAATAGAAAGTGGTGTTTTATTATGGATTATATAAAAGCGTTTATTGTTGGAGGATTAATATGTGTTATTGCTCAGATATTAATGGATACTACCAAGTTAACTCCAGCTAGAATATTGGTTATATTTGTAACTACAGGAGCAGTATTAGGAGGCTTTGGATTATATGATAAGCTAGTAGAATTTGCTGGAGCTGGAGCTTCAATTCCTCTTCCTAGCTTTGGAAATGGTTTAGCAGATTCAGCTATAAAAGCTGTAAAAGCAGAAGGATTAATAGGTGCTTTTACTGGAGGAATAAAAGGTGCAGCTGGAGGAATAACTGCGGCTATATTCTTTGGATATCTGATGGCACTTATTTTTAACCCTAGAACAAAACAATAATAAGGCAAAAAATACATAACTATATTTAGCATAAGAAAAGTTTATGAGGGAAAAATAATAAAGTATCAAATATAAGAAGGTGATTTAATATGGAGAAAAATTCAAGTATTAAATGTAGTGTAGAACAATGCAAATATCATGCATGTTCTGAAGATTATTGTACTTTAGATTCAATAAAAGTTGGTACTCATGAATCTAATCCTAAACAGGTAGAATGTACTGATTGTTTATCCTTTGAATTAAAATAGTATAATGATTTAA